>UQQT01000047.1 GCA_900543395.1 uncultured Oscillospiraceae bacterium
GCACATTCTCGACAGTCTCACAGCTTGTCGAAAACTACTTTTTCGACAAGCTGAAACGTCCGGGATTTTACTCCCGGACGTTCACTTTTTAATCATAGAATTTATCTAATTCGGTCTCGCACTGCTCGTACTTTTTAATTTTGGGATGCATAAACACTTTTCCGCGCGCGACGACGGCGTAAGGCATTGACAATGCTCTGAAATCCTTGAACGGGTCGGAATCGGATATCAGCATATCGGCGCATTTACCTAATTCAATACTTCCGGTTATGTCGTCGATTCCGAGAATTTCGGCGTTGTTAAGCGTCGCGGTATATAATGCGAATTCGGGGCTTACTCCGACTTTCTTTTCAAAATAGTGAAGCTCCCTCCACATATTGTAATGCGTTGTATACGGGCATCCCGTATCGGTTCCGAGACCTACTTTTATACCGTTTTCGAGTGCGGTTTTCGTACCCGTTATCATATTGTTTAAAACGACGTTTGAGTTATACTGAACGATATCCGTAATTCCGAGTGTTTCTCTTTTAAATACAGCCATCGGCAGAGCGGGAGAAAGAGTGCATACCATTACGGCATTATGAGCCTTAAACGTATCTATCTCCGCCCGGGTCAGCACCGAGCCGTGTTCTATCGAATCGACTCCGTTCGTTACGGCGACTCTTACGCCCTCGGGACTCTGAACATGCGCGGCAACTTTCAGCCCGAATTCGTGCGCTCTGTCACAGCACGCCTTTATCATATCCGCCTGCATCATAAGCCTGCCCGGCTCGCCCTTGACCTTAGCGTCCATAACTCCGCCGGTTATCATAAGCTTAACAAGATCGGCATTCAGACCTTTTAGCTCGTCTACCATTTTAACGGCCTGTTCGGGAGTTTCAGCAGCTCTCGCTACGGAGCCGACCATGTGTCCGTGAGGAACGCCTATGGCAAAATCGGACGCAAGGATACGCGGACCGTCGAGTTTTCCGCTGTTGATTCTGTCGCGCAGTTTCGTATCTATATCGGCAAGACCGCCGACTGTTCTTATCGTCGTAACGCCAGACATCAGCCCCTGCATTGCGTACGAATGGCACATTCTCAATGTAAACTCGCGCATGAACGCCGAGGAAAGCGCAAGCTTTGAAAGCATGTCGGCTTTGAGCGGTTTTTTCTGAGGCTTTCCGCCCGCGGGGAGATGAACGTGAAGATTTATAAGTCCGGGCATTAAGTATTTTCCCGTAAGGTCGATAACCTCGTCGCCCGAGTCGGGTTTTATTTCCCCGATTCCGACTATTTTTCCGTTCTCAACGGATATGTCAACGCCCTTTTTCACACACATATCACGCGTGCCGTCAAGTAAGGTACAATTTTTAAATACAGTTTTCATAACACAACACCATGTATATTATTTTTAATTAATTCTAACATATAAACGCATGTTTTTCAACACTGCAAACCGTCACTGTTTGTCTTTTATTTTAAAACATTCGTTTCCTTTTTCAAGATAACGGTCATGCTCTTCAAGCGCGTTCAAAAGACAGTCAAGCTCATAATCAAGATTTACGCTTTTATATACCCCGGTTTCTATGAGCATATTTTCCCACGCCTGCGCGTCGCGCATTTCGTTTGTATATCCGTTCATTTCGTAATTTGCTTCGGGCGGATTTTTAACACCCAATGCGCCGGAGCATTTAATGCTTTTTACTTCGTTATACATTTTTTTAATCGGCAAATCGGGATTTAAAACATCTTTTAGCGCAGACGCGTGCTTTTTTATTTTATCAATAAATTTCCACGCCCATATAACCGTGTATTCTTCATCAAATACGGGAACGCCGTCTTTTATTTTAATTATCACGGGCATAACGGCTTTAGAATTCTTGTCAAGGAGCAGAAACGTATCGTATAAAATCCGCCTGTCGTCCGTGCCGTTTTCGATATAATCTTTTAATATATCATAATTCTTTTTAATAACAAAATCATACCGCTCATACAAACGCCGTTCGATTTCCGATATTATATTAAATTCATATTCGCTTTGCGCGTTTTTATATAAAGCAAGCATGTATTCGCGTGCATATCTTAAAAGAAAAGCGTAGTCGAACGCTTCGTCCTTTTCCAAAAATCGCGTTAAATGATTGAAGCTTAATTTAAAGGCGGGATTCATATTTTCGTATTCCATAAACAAGACCTCCGTGCGTAATGAGGTTTACGAATGACACATTCTCAATGTAAACTCGCGCATGAACGCTGAGGAAAGCGCAAGCTTTGAAAGCATGTCGTCTTTGATCGGTTTTTTCTGAGGCTTTCCGCCCGCGGGGAGATGAACGTGAAGATTAATAAGTCCGGGCATTAAGTATTTTCCCGTAAGGTCGATAACCTCGTCGCCCGAGTCGGGTTTTATTTCCCCGATTCCGACTATTTTTCCGTTCTCAACGGATATGTCAACGCCCTTTTTCACACACATATCACGCGTGCCGTCAAGTAAGGTACAATTTTTAAATACAGTTTTCATAACACAGCACCATGTATATTATTTTTAATTAATTCTAACATATAAACGCAAGTTTTTCAACACTGCAAACCGTCACTGTTTGTCTTTTATTTAAAAAATTACGTTTAATTTTCAATCCGGCAATTCGGCTCATATCGGAAAGTCTGATTAGAAAGCAATTCTTGAAAAAAACTGACTTTATGTTATAATTTAAATCAGAACAGCATTTAAAACGTTTTGTATCGGCCGAAATAATAAGCGGAAGTATGAGGTATGAGGTATGGTTGAAAGAAGGAAGAAAACGTTAATAAACGGCGGCATTATTTTGCTCGCCGTGATTTGTGCGTATATTTTTCGTCTTATCGGCAGAGGCAGCTTCTACCCTACTCTTTTTGCATATCTTCGCAGCTTCATATATATAGGATTGTTCGCCGCTTGGGGGCTTTCCGTGCGCCGGCGGATTGTTCAGAATCAGGTACGTCGGTATCTTACAGGCGTTTCACTGCTGTTGATTTTGTGGTTTTCCTTTCGCTCGGCAAAGTATTTTATCTTTTGGCAGCCGACTGCAATCAGATACATGTGGTATCTTTTCTATTTGCCGATGCTGTTTGTCCCCATGCTCGCACTGCTGATTGCAATGTCTCTGGGCAAGCCCGATGAATACAGACTGCCGAAGCCCGTTTGGCTGTTGTTTGCCGTTTCGGGAGCTTTGCTTATTCTTGTTCTGACAAACGATTTACATCAATTGGTTTTTACGTTTCCCAATGACGCGGATGTTTACTCGGATACAAACCACGGCTACGGCGTGTGCTATTATGCCGTAATCGGATGGCAGGTGCTTTGTGCCGCGGCGTCATTTGCGGTTATGCTCTTTAAGTACCGGTTAAAAAATCGCAAACTCCGTTTTTTGCCTGTAATTCCTTTGGTTTTATCTTTGAATTATCTTGCGCTGTACTACATCGGCACACCGTGGCAGAAAGATTTGTTCGGCGATGTAACCGCATTTCAGAGTCTTATGTATATGCTTTGCTTTGAGGCTTGTATTGCCTGCGGATATATTCACTCCAACAGCCGTTATGCCGATCTGTTCGCCTCATCGGCCGGAACATCGGCTCAAATTACAGACAGAAATTTTAACGTTCAATATTCGGCGCTGAACACAAAACCGATTCCAAAGGAATACATAAAAAAAGCCGTGCAGGGACCTGTCACACTTGAAAACGGGCTGACTCTGCATACAATGCCTATCGGCGGCGGATATGCCGTTTGGACAGAGGACGCATCCTCTCTGCTTGAATCAAGAGAAAAATCCGAAAGCCTTGCAGAGGAGCTTGCCGAACGGAATGAAATACTGCGCTATGAGTATAAGCGAGAGGCAAAACAGCGCAAGGTTGAGGAGCAGAACCGTTTGTATGATTTGCTTCGGAGTGCGACTCAAACCCAAATCAATAAAATCTCGACGCTTACAAAAGAATATCAAAAAATAAATAAAACAGATCCGTCAAGGGCAAAAGCTTTACTTTCCGAAATTGCCGTTCTCTGCAGCTATATCAAACGCCGCAAGCATTTAACATTGTTGACCGACCGCGACTACAAGGTAGCGGTTTCCGAGCTGATCAGAGCCTTCACAGAATCGCTTCAAACATTAACGCTGTTAAATGTACGAAGCACATTCTTTGCCGACAGCGGACTCTCCATGCTCCCGGGCAAATCGGCCTCGGCGATATTTGACTTCTATGAACAGGTGATTGAATCAGACCTTGAAAACATATCAGGCATACAGGTAAGCCTTGCCGATATTGAAGGTCTGCGCTTGTCTGTAAATATATGCTGTAAGACCGATTTGTCGTATCTTGCTCTTAAAGGTAACGTACTGTATGAAACGGATGATGACGAAGGATATCAGCATCTTGTATTTTTTCCCGAAGGGGGCGCCGCCGTATGAGTGCATTTTCTTCGCTTCCGGGCTTTTTTCAGACCTTAATCCCGCTTCTGCTGTTTTTGGAAGCCGTGCTTGAATCGGTACTTTTTATATACCGAATCTCTCACCGCCGAAAATCGCTCGGCAGTTTACCGAGCTTCGCAATCTTTGTGTTTTTGATTACGCTTTTGCTCTCGGTAACGCAGGGTGATCCGTTCAAAGGCAAGGACGCATTTTTATCAGACGCTCCCCCGCTGATTTTCATTACGGCAATTCTGCTTGTGATTGTTCATCTTTGCTTTGCTCTGCCGAAGGAATACCTGCGCAGAAAGAATGAGATTTCACCGTTTTCCGTTAAAGAAGCCACCGACAAGCTGCCTATGGGATTATGCTATGCCGACCCGGACGGACGTATTATTCTTTGCAATGTCCTTATGCGCCGTCTGTCGTTTGCGCTGAGCGGACATGAGCTTCAAATTGCCGGAGATTTTGAAAAAGCGTTGGAGCAACCCGATAAAAGCATTACCGTTAACGGCGATTGCTATATACTTCCCGATAAGACGGTCTGGCAATTCCGCAAGCAGAACATCACCGTTGACAATGACGATAACTGGCTTCAAATGACAGCGCATAATGTCACCGAGCTTTATAACGGCAACGTTCGTCAAGCCGTTATAAACGACGAGCTGAAACAGGTCAACCGCAAGCTTCATAAAATGTATGAACGAATGGCAGACGATATAAAAGAAAAAGAAAGTCTTGACCTGAAAATACATATTCACGACACAATCGGAAGAAGCTTGCTGACAATACATGACATAATTGAAAGTGATGAAAACACTGACAAAAAGCTTGAGACTTTACAGGAAGCCATCGCAGTTCTGACAAGCGATCGGGTAACAGCCGACGGAACAATGGACGAGGTTATTCAAACAGCAAAAGCACTCGGAGTAACGGTAACGGCGAACGGATACCTTCCCGCCGATTCGCTTGCCGAAGAGCTTACCGTTGCCGCGGCAAGGGAATGTGTAACAAATTGTATCAAGCATGCCGGAGGCAATGAAGTATATATCTGCATATTTGAACGAATGAATTTGTATGATATTACGATAACGAACAACGGCGCCGTCCCGTCAGAACCGATTAAAGAGGGCAGCGGACTGTCGTCGCTTCGACGCAGTATAGAATCCGCCGGCGGTGAAATGCACACGGCATACAAGCCTCGCTTCGCTCTGCTGCTTACTCTTCCGGAACAGGAGATAGACTTATGATAAATACAATACTGGTAGAAGATGATTTGTATATTCAAAAGCATTTTGCCGAGCGGCTGAAATCAAACAGGGACTTTCGCCTTGTCGGCGTATACCGCGACGCTTTTGAAGCGGAGAGAAACTGCAGCGGCTCG
Organism: uncultured Oscillospiraceae bacterium; assembly: GCA_900543395.1. Classification (GTDB taxonomy): domain Bacteria; phylum Bacillota; class Clostridia; order Oscillospirales; family Acutalibacteraceae; genus CALACW01. The sequence goes on from UQQT01000047.1 coordinate 5,803, forward strand.
ATACATCTTATTCTTATGGATGTACAAACTCAACACAAGCACTCGGGTCTTGCCGCCGCGCAGCGAATAAAAAAAGCATTTCCGAATATAAAAATAGTGGTCGTCACATCATTGGTAGACCCCGAGGTTCTTTCCAAAGCAAAAAACGGTGCCGCCGACAGTCTGTGGTATAAGGATCACGGAACGGCCGAGCTTTTGGATGTTATAAAAAGAACTCTTGACGGAAAGAGGGTTTTTCCCTCCTCCCCGCCGTCGGTTGAAATGGAAAAAGCCATGTCCGAAGACTTTTCGCCCCGTCAGCTTGACATCCTGCGATTGTATATTCGAGGACTGACATATCAGGAAATTGCCGATAAAATAGGAATATCAAAAAACGGAGTGCGATGGAATCTGGACGACATGGTTGAAAAAGGCGGCTTTGAAAACCGTGAAGCACTGGTAGCCACCGCAATTGAAAACAAGCTGATGGTCACAACGTTAAAGGATGAATAATATAAAAACATATTATCCCCGGTCTTAAAAGCCGGGGGATTTTTTTTGTACCGTTTGACAAATTTTTTTGAAAAACGATCATTTTTTATGTACTTACTGGCACAAATGCCAGTGACAAACGGAAAAAAATATGTACAATTATAAGTGAAAAAGAAAATAAAAAATCAGGCGGTGACGGGAATGAGAAAGATTGTTTTGGACATTCAAAGTGCTATCTATGCACACAATATGGAGAGAATGCTTATGCAGGAGCTGGACGATTGTCAGATTATTGTTTCCGAATCGCCCGATTCAACATCCGAATGGTGCAGACTGCATAATTCCGACGTGCTTTTAATGGAAGTTAAAGCCTACTCTCCCTGGATGTTTTCGGAAAGAATGAAAACAACGGAAAAAGTCAGGCAAAGCACTCCCGGCTGCCGTATTATTTTATTCGTAAATGACGAGAACGACACGGAGCTTTCGGAAAATGTCAGGCAGGCAAAGCGTGACGGTTTTATAGACGCCTTTTTATTCGGCTCGGTTTCCGAAAACTACTTTGCTTCGGTTATCGACAGCGTATAAACGAACAGTTCAAGTATTGTTACGAGTCTGTTTAACTGTCGAACATGTTTTTCCCGAATAAATACCTGCAGGCTTAAAGAAAGGCGGATATCATAATGAAATTTAACAAATATATTTTAACCCTGATTACAGCTTTAGTTATACTTGCCCTGGTTTCGGGATGTACAAAAAAACAGTCGGATAAACATGATTTGACCGAAAACGGAACTGCCGATATCTCTCTTGAGACGACCGTGCAAAACGACACCGATTTGTCGAGGCTTCAAAAAACGATTCTTGAAAACAATGAATCGGTCGGTATAGCATATATCGGTTATGTCGGGTATGAGGCGAATGAGCAGGATGTTTACAACTTTGTAAACGGCAGCCAATATGCGGATAAATATGATTTTCTGCACAATTCTCCCCTTGTCAATGCGGGCGGTACAGAGCTTTATGCGGTAGTTATTGCCGACACCGAATACCCGGCTTCGGTTTATCGGGCGGACATAACCGATAACGGTGAATACTCCGTTAATACCGACGATGCACTTTACGATTACAGCGGAAAAGGAATTGATTATTTTTTACTGCGCTGCAATGAAAGTGAAATACATTCAAACGTATCTCTTTACTTTAAAAAAGGAAACGATTCTTTTTCGATATTCCCGATGCTGTCCGGAATGGACGGACATCTTGCTGCCGGAAGATTCTATGATTTTTCCATATATAACGATTATGTCGGCAGCGTCGATCCCGAGGATAAGGATGTTAAAATTGCAACGGAACTTCTTTTGGAGTCCGAGGAAGTACAATATTACATAAACATGGGCATGAGCGTACAGTATACGGGGCAGATTAATGAAATTGAGGGACGTCCGTGCCTGATTTTTGTACTTGGCACAAACAGAGACGATCAATTCGTCAGAGAACGTTATTACGGAGTGTGTGACAACCTTATATATTTTTATGACGCGCTGAACGACACATGGGAGGTTCTCGGAAAAGGATAAAGAGAAAAACCGCAAGTCGGATCTCTGCCGGGAAATTAAATAAACGCGCCGGAAAACGATGTTGAATATTTACAGAAGAGGCTTTGTTAAAAAAGCGTTAAGCAATGAAACAGAAAAGATAGATTAAATGCGTTTAAAGGAGAAATCTTTTATGGAATTATTTGATAAAAATTTCTGCGGTATACGCTGTGACAGGGTTAACATTCTTGCTCAAAAAAAGCTTTACAACGGACAGCTTTGCTCAAAAAACCCTACGCAGAGCCTTCAATCTGTCCGAGCTGCGGGCATACTCCGGCAAAAGGTCAGTCTATGCCGGACTTACGCCTCGATTAAGGAGCACGTTTTAACATGAAGCGCGCCGGATATATAAAAAAAGCGAGTGTGTTTTTACTTATGATATTATTACCCATAGGACTTTTCAGCTGTAAAGCAAAGAAAAAATACACCGCGGCAGACATATGCGTAATCAGCTTCTCCTGTTCCTCCATGAGCTATACGGATTCCTACGCTTTTTCTCTTGAAAAAGCAGATGATGAATGGCTGTTCGACGCAGGCTATTTTCCCGACTACGAAAGTGAGAGAGTCGAATTTGAAAACGAAAGGGTAAGTGCGCAGGATGCCGCAGATATAATTAACATTGCGGATGAGCAAGATCTTATTTTGCAGGCTCAAAAATATAAGCCTCCACGTATCAAAGCCTTCGAACTCGACGGCGGAGGGTACTATTTATATTTCAGAATGAATGACGGCACAGAATTAAAAGCGGAAATATATAACGAAAATTTGGCAGATGCATTACGCGCTTTGGCAAAAAAGTGCAGCACAAAATAAATTACCGTGCGAATTACCGCACGGATTAAATTGGAGGATATAATTATGACAGACATTAAAGCAATGGCAACAGCAACGGCACCGAGAGAGTTTGAGCTCTCCTATTCAACCACTGTAGAAGAGGTATACGAAAAGCTCAGCGCACGCGCTTCGGCTTTTAAAATGCCCTTCAAAATCAAAGAGGGTATCCCCGGAAAGCGTATTTCTTTTGAAAAAGAACCGAACCTCGACGTTACGGTTTGGCTCTTTGTCAAGGACGACAACAAAATCAAAATCATGGCTAACATCCAGGAGAACAAAACGACCGTCAACGGTATGCGCGTCGACAAAAACAGCGTAATTCAAAAAGGCGTAAAGGGAGTAGCCGAGCTTCCTCTTGAAAGAGGCAAATATCTTGACGAGGTAACCGAAAAGGTTAAAAAGATTCTTAACGGCGAGCAGGTTGAAGATTATACCGCCCCTGTCGCTGCGGAGGGTGCGCAGGAACAGAAAAGCTGGATTACTACTCTTCTTCTCTGCTTCTTCCTCGGCTATTTGGGCGTACATCGCTTTTATGTAGGCAAAACGGGTTCAGGCGTTCTTTATCTTTTCACCGCAGGCGGTTTCGGCATAGGTACGATAATCGACTTCATAAAAATCCTTCTCGGAAAATTTGAGGATAAGGACGGCAATCCTATTAAAAAGAACTGAATCACCCGCACATTTTAAAATAAGGAGATTTGAAGTATGAAAAAAATTATTGCATTACTGGTATTATTTTCTCTTTCTCTCACTCTTTTCGGCTGCGTAAAAACAGACGATGAAAAAGATTCCACCGGAAAGACTCCCGAAGCATCGAGCAGTCAAACGCAGGGAAGCACGGATAACAAGTCCGAAACAAAGCCCGTTTCAAGCGAAATAAAAAAAGGCGACAAGGGCAAAGGTCCTGCAGATATTGACGCATACTTCATCAGCTTTAAGCTTCCGGAAGGCTACTCTTACGAGGTCGATTCCTTCAGCAAGGATCAAAAGGATAAGCTCAAGGGTAATGTTTCCTTTTACATTTATAAGGACGACGATTATTCAATTCTCGCTCAGATTACCGCCACCGCCAGAAACATGGTAGACAGCCGTGAAAAAGCAGTTGAAAATACAATAAAGCTTTGCAATCTTCAGAGCTATAAAGAGGGCAAATCCGAGGTCGGCAGCGACATTACCTTCGGCGATTATACCTATTCGCCGATCAAGGTTTCAACGGAATACGGAGTACAGAATTACTTTGTAACTTATGTTAACAGAGGCGAAACAGACAAAACCGGACTTCTTGTTAAGTTTAACGCGAAAGAGGATAAAATCAAGGCAGACGATCCGTTTATTAAGGAGCTTCTTGATTCGCTCAAGGTTACCATGGAGTAAAGCTTGAACGGCTAATGCTCAGTGCACCGTCTTAAAACCGAGCTGCACCCGGCAGACTCGGGTGCGGCTCGGTTTAATAGGAGGCATATATATGGAAAAGACACGAAAATCTAAAAAGGACTTAATATATTATATTGCTGCACTGATTTTAGGACTTGTACTGCTTATCGGAGGATTTTATGAAGCCGTCACAAGCAAAATAGCGGCTCATGAATATAAAAATTCCTCCGATATACGCGATGTTACAGCAGTTGTTGCCGATTATGAAATACGCTCAGACGATGACGATGACAGCTATGAATCTCGCACAAAATATGACGCAAAGCTATATTTTAAGGTTGACGGAAAAACTTATGAAGGAAAAAAAACCTTCTATAATGAAATAAGCAAAGGCGATATGGTTACCGTTAGCGTGTATAAAACAAAAAAAGGCGCTTACAAAATTGAATCGAAGGGCAGCCCGTTTGATTTCTTGCTTTACTGTATTTCAATTGCAATCGGCACCGTAATTACGGCGGCAATGATAACCGTTCTGATTTCCGACGATTCGAAGAAAAAAAAGAAAGATAATGCAGAAGATAAGGATTCTGCTTAACCGGGAGGCGATTATATGGGCAAAAAAATGAATAAAGAAAAAAAGAATGATTTTTTATATGACATACTGGCGCTTCTTTTAGGCGTCGCAATGATTGCTGCGGGACTATGGGGAATTGTCTCAAGCAGAATCGAAAGCAAGGAGTATAAAAACTCGTCGGATATAAAAAATGTCTCCGCTGTTATTTACAGCTTCACTAATCATGAAGAAAAGGACGATAATAACATTGTAGAATGTATAAAATATGATTTTAAAGTTAAGTTTGATGTTGACGGAAAAACATATAAAGGCAGAATCGAAAAAAGAGCCTACCCGAAAAAGCGGGAAGATAAGTATAAAAAGCTGAGAACAGGCGACAGCATAGACGTTGAAATATACAAAACGTCAAAAGGGAGCTATAAGGTTTCTCCGGAGGGAAATCCGGCTGATTTTATGCTCTATTGTTTTTCGATACCCGTCGGAGCCTTAATTACCGTAGGAATGTCGATAGATATCTTCAGAAAGAATTCTAAAAAGGCTAAAGACGACAGCAGCAAAACAGACAAGTAAGAGGTGTTTTTATGGATTTGTCAGACGCTTTTTGGCTTTCGGCCGGGTTTGTCATCCTTTGCACGTATTTTATCGGCGAAAAAATTATAGATATTGACTTTTCCCGCTTTTTGCCTAAAAACCTAAAAAAAGCAAAAATGAAAAGACTGCTTGCAAAACGCCGTACTCCTCTTGAGGGAACGAAAATTAAAAAGAACATAAAAATCGCTTTTGAAGAAATACTGGTTCCTCTCGGAAAAGCAGATGAAAAACTGCTTCCGGCAAGAATGGATATGACCTTTCGAAAGAATATTATAGGTCAGATAAATAAACTCCGTCAGCAAAAGCTCATACGCGAAATACGAGTTACGGATGTTGCCGTTGTGCCGAAAAACGATTTTAAAAGGTGGAACGACGACGGCAGAGAGTGGCGTGAGGCAGTTCTTAAGTGCAGCTCGCTGGAGCGTATAGCTTCGTCTCAGAGCGAAGAGGTAAAGCACGAAATATACCGCAAAAACGCTTGTCTGAGAGTGCTTCAGTCAAGGCATATCCGCACCTCCGACCAGGGCGGGAAAAAAGAAAATTATTATTCCGACAAGCTTAGAATAACCTGCCCGTCCTGCGGCGCAGAGGTTAAGCTCCACAGTCAGCAGGTCATCTGCGAATACTGCGGAGGACTGATACAAAACGACTTTTACGATTGGCAGACCGAGGAGTTTGAAATATACGAGAAAATCAGCAATGATATGCAGAAATTTTTACAGCTTCTTGCGTCCATGAGCGTTCTTTTTATCTGCGTTTTTCTGTGCCTGTATCTGATTCCCGATACAGAGATTTCTCTTTCGGCGGGCGTCGGCTCGGCGATTGTCGTTTTGGCGGTTATCACTCTCCTGATGAACCGGGAAAAAAGAAAACAGGAGAAGCTTTGTGAAAAAATAGTCCGGTATTCGGAAAATTATCTGAGATCCTGCCTGAATGAATACTTTATGAAAAATCAAGCCGAAGAAGATTTTTTTTATTACAGCGTCGGCACAATCAGGATGAAGGATGTTGTCAACACGGACGATACAACAAGAATTACGGCTGATGTCTATGAAAGCATAACATATCTTCCCGAAAATCAAAAGCCGTATACAAAAAAATCAAAAAAAAGGATCACTTTACAGAGAGCAAGATACCCCGAAAGACGAAAGTCGGACGGAAAATTATTCACCGAAAAGAATTGTCCGAGCTGCGGAGCAAACTTCCTGCCCGATGAAAACGGATGCTGCTCCTACTGCGGCTATACACTTCGGGAAAGCAACGCAAAATGGAAGATTATAACCTGAAGCACTATTAAAAACACATGGGAGGGCTGAACCTTGAGTGTATTACAAGAATACAAGTGTCCGTGCTGCGGCGGCGCGATAGAATTTGACAGCAATATTCAAAAGATGAAATGCCCGTATTGCGATACGGAATTTGACGTCGAAGCTCTTAAAAGCTATGACGAAACTCTTAAAAGCGAATCTGCGGACAATATGGAATGGGAAACCTCTGCCGGCGCGGAATGGGAGAGTGGAGAGACCGACGGACTGAGATCGTACGTCTGCAAATCCTGCGGCGGTGAAATCGTCGGCGACGAAACAACGGGAGCAACCGCTTGTCCGTTCTGCGGTAATCCGGTTGTAATGATGGGTCAGTTTTCCGGTGCGCTCAAGCCGGATATCATCATTCCGTTTAAGCTTGATAAGAAAGCCGCCAAGGAGGGACTTCAAAAGCATTTGACCGGCAAGCGTCTTTTGCCTAAGGTGTTTAAAGATCAGAATCATCTTGACGAGGTTAAAGGCATTTATGTTCCTTTCTGGCTTTTTGATGCCGATGCGGACGCTAACGTCCGATACCGCGCCGAAAAGGTCAGAACCTGGAGCGATTCGGATTACAATTATACCGAAACAAGCTACTACAGCATTATAAGAGCAGGAAGCGTGGGCTTCGAAAACGTACCCGTTGACGGCTCAAGCAAGATGCCCGACGACCTTATGGAATCTGTTGAACCGTTTAACATCAAAGAGGCGGTGAATTTTCAAACGGCATATCTCGCAGGCTACCTTGCCGATAAATACGATGTTACTGCAAAGCAAAGTATTGACAGAGCAAACGAAAGAATCAAACGCTCAACAGAGGATACCTTTGCTTCAACCGTAAAGGGGTATTCCACCGTCACACCGGAGGGGTCAAACATAAATCTGCACAACGGAAAAGCAAAATACGCTCTTTACCCTGTGTGGATTCTCAACACCACATGGAAGGGTCAGAAATATACCTTCGCAATGAACGGACAGACCGGCAAATTTGTCGGAGATCTTCCGGTTGACGAGGGCGCGGCTGCAAAGTGGTTTGCCGGACTCGCCGCAGGCATGAGCGCCGCCGCATATGTTATTGCCATTATCCTGCATTTGCTGGGAATAATATGAGGAGGAATTGAATTATGACTAAGAAAATAATATCTGTTCTGTTCTCAATTGTTCTTTGCTTCTGTACTGCATTGCCCGCCCTTGCCGCAGAAGAGGAAAGCGTCGGAGCAGGCTTTACCGGAGAATATAACCGTGTTCAGGATTTAGCAGAGGTTCTTTCACAAGAGGAATATGAACGGCTCAGCGGACTGTACGACGAAATTGCCGAAAGACAACATATTGACATTGTATTTTGCATTACAAACAGCCTTAACGGCGCGTCAACCGCAGATTATGCCGAGGCATTTTACGAAAAATTCGATTTCGGCTACGGTGACGATAAGGACGGTATAATTCTATTACTCAGCCTTGAGGCGCGCGATTGGTACATCGCAACAAGAGGCCGTGCAATCAAGATATTCAATGATTCCGAAATTCAAAGCATAGGCAGCCGTTTAAAGCTTGATCTCAAAAGCAACAATTATGCCGCTGCGGCAGAAAGCTTTGCCAATATTTGCGATGAGGACATAACCGCTTATAACGAAAAAACCGGGGGCGTATTTCCGCCGCCGTTGTGGATTGCCGTCTCAATCGTTGCGGGCTTTGTTACGGCATTTGTCATTGTCCGCTCTATGAAGAGCAAGCTTAAAACCGTCAAAATGCAGGCCGCGGCAGGCAATTATCTCAAAACCGGCAGTCTTAACATAACGCAAAGCAATGATATATTCCTTTACAGCAACGTTACAAAATCCGCAAAACCAAAAAACAACGATAATAAGAGCAGTACACATGAATCTTCATCCGGCAACACCTACGGAGGCGGCGGCGGAAAATTCTGATCGGAGGATAATATGAGTATATTTGATAAAATAAACAAGGTAAAAAATCAAACGCAGTCTGCTTCTGCACCGAGCTTTAACTCAAACAAAGAAACATTCACATTTAACGCTCTGCCCGAAAGTCTTGCTCAAATGCAGGCTCTGCCCGAGGCAGACCTCTCCTCCCCTTTTAAAACCGCGTCATTAACGGTATGCGCGCTCTGTGCCTATGCTGCAGATAAGCAGATCGGTACAGAAATGCTCAACTGGCTCAGGGGTCCGCGTCCGCTCAACGGAATGGATATTTCATTTTTAAATGACCGCTTCCGCGGAAACAAAACCTACATTCCGTTCTCATATTTTGCAGGAGCAACTCCGGATAACGACTACACCCCGAGTCAGCCGTTTACAATAACAATCGAGAGCAGCCATGTTTCCGCCGAAGAACAAGGATATATGAAGCTGTTTATACCGTGCGGCGGCGCAGACAGTCCTCGCCCTATAAAGCTCAGAATGAGAGGCGACGGAAAATGGTTTTTGTGGGAGCAATATCTTTTAACCGATATCCGTCAACCCAAATCATCCGATCCATGGGCATAAGGTCATGAATATTTCACGGCTTCTTTCACAAAGCGGAACAAATAACAACTGATTTCCACGATAAAAAACAGGCTGAAAAGGTTTGGACTGCCCTCTTTGAGGGCAGAAAAAGCCTCGACAGCGAACGTGCTGATGCACTCATCACCTTCATCATCTGTAATTTTATCATGTAGATAACCCCCCCATCCGCTTTTTTATAAAAATCGTGAAACATTGCAATTGCTGATATTTAAGTTTTTATATCCTGTCATTTTTAATCATAATATTATTCCTTTTTTTAAAAAAATAATAGAGAGTTGATCACAAAACCGATTAACTCTCTATTTTTATGTTTATTGGATTATAATATTTATTTAATTACCGCTGTTTTCGGTTATCGCTGCGTCTTAATGACCTAAAATTTCCGACGCAGCCTTTAATCACATATCTGATTATTCGGCTTAGTTTCTTCTCTCACAAAAATCGATGGTTTAAAAAAAACGCTCCGTTTGATTTTCTTGCCATTAACAAAACTCCTTCTATCTTCATTACACAAAAAATATGTATAAGACAATCCTTATTAGCTTGGTTTTTTGGGTGTAGTTTGGGGGTAGTTTTGAAGCAAAGAGAAGTTACTATATGATATTATATAACATAAGTGTCATTTTTATATCATCTGTTTAATTTATTTTTTGCAGTATTTATCGAAACAATAAGCAGTTTCTTTATTTCAACACATTGCACCAATATTTCATTATTGTCATAATATCCGCTTTCAATCAATAATTCAATCCAATATTCGCTTTCCGAACATTCTTTAAGTGCAATTTGAAGTTTAGCGATAAAATCCGCCGTTCCGTGTCCGTAGAACGCCTCGCGGATATTTGCTCCGACACTTGTACCGCTTCTGATAAGCTGATTTGTAATCACGCTTTCTTTTTTATTCTGTTTTACATAATTGCAGACTTTAATTATTTGCAGGGCAAATTCTTTTGATTTATCCATCAACGGGCTGTTAGCCATAATGTTACCGCCTTCCAAAATCGACTCGAAAAAAAAACTTATTACCTCTTACTTTTTACTTCTTACTTCCCAAAGCCCGGCAGAAATTAGGTAAGAAGTAAGAGGTAAAAGGTAAGAAGTAAGCCCCAAAAACATAACGTCTTTGGGGCTTTGGAGGTACCACCCAGATTTGAACTGGGGCATAACGGTTTTGCAGACCGTGGCCTTACCACTTGGCTATGGTACCGTATAAAAAAATGGAGCGGATGACGAGGCTCGAACTCGCTACCTCCACCTTGGCAAGGT
>UQQT01000048.1 GCA_900543395.1 uncultured Oscillospiraceae bacterium
GAGGTATGTTTTTATACCTAAGGAGTTAAAAAGAAAGCTGCTCCGCTATTCTAAGGAGCAGAATATTAAATCGGGTATGATATTTGTAACGCGTACCGGTAAAGCGGTGAACAGAACTAATGTCTGGCGCGATATGAAAAATCTGTGCAAAGACGCAGGGGTAAAACCCGAAAAAGTTTTCCCGCATAACTTACGACATTTGTTTGCAAGAACGTTTTATAACATAGATAAGGATATAGCAAAGCTCGCGGATATATTAGGTCATTCGAGTATAGACACAACGAGAATATATATAATCTCCACCGGTGCGGAGCATAGAAGATTAATCGAAAAAATGAAGCTGATATTATAAAAATGCCGCCGAAAATAACGACGACATAATCGGTATTATGTTGTAATGATAAAACGGCATGTGTGTGATATCTTGCCGTTGCGGTATTATTATAGCGGATATTGGCAAAGATTTCAAGCAAAATGCAATAAAATTATTTAAAAATGTAAAATTTGAGTAACACGAATAAGCCCTTTTTCAAAATTAAGAAAAAAGGCTTTATTTTTCTGTCATGTTTTTGAGTAATACAGGACGGGTTTTATTTTTATTGCTGTAACTTTACAACATAATACCGATTATGTTATAAAACTAAAGGGAGATGCAGACATGAAATGTAAACAATGCGGTTCTGAATTTGAGGGAAAATTTTGTCCCGAGTGCGGCGCAAAAGCCGAACCCGAAATACAGAATCAACAACAGTCACAGCCCGCTGCCGGTTATAATAATGTTAACAGTCAATATAATAGCAGTGAGCCTGCAAAATCAAAAAACGAGATTAAAAAGAAAAAGCCGATATATAAAAAATGGTGGTTCTATTTGATTATTGTCGTAGCAGTTGCTGCCGTATTCATCACGTCCGTTTCAAAATCAGCAAGCAAGGATAAAAAAATAGTCTGGAGCGATATCGAATTAAACGAAATGCTGCCCGAGCTGCCCGTAAAGAAAGGCAATGTTTTAACAAATACCGAAGATGAGTTTTCTTTGCGCTGCGATAAAATTTCGAACGAAGAATATAAGAGTTATGTGGAATCATGCATAGCTTGGGGATATGACATAGATCCCGAAAAAGATGAGAATTCTTATAAAGCGTATAATTCGAACGGATATTTGTTAAGTTTAAGCCGAATCGGAGATAGTTTTCACATTGATCTGAATGCTCCGGTCGCATTTGAGGATATTGTCTGGCCGGGCGGAACAATCGGTTCTGCCGTCCCTGTTCCTGATTCGTTAAAAGGAAAATTCTCGTATGAGGGCGACAGCGGATTCTTTGTTTACATAGGAGATACAACAAGAGAAGCTTACAACGACTATGTCGTGAAATGCTCCGACGCGGGATTTAACGTAGGCTATAATAAGGGCGATTCTTTTTATCAGGCTAAAAACGAAGCCGGAATTGATTTAAGAATAGAGTTCGAAGGCAATAATACAATGACGGTTAAAGCGTCTGCTTCCGAAACCGGTGTAACGCCGACGACCGAAAAAACAGCACAGACGACCGCTCCGGCCGTAACGACGGCTGCGACAACAAAAAATTCGAATAATGAAGAACTTGTCGACGGTATGCGCAAAGATTTTAAAGAGGCTATGGACAGCTACGAATCGTTTATGAACGAATATGTCGAATTTATGAAAAAGTATAATGCGAATCCGAGCGATTTGAGTTTGCTTGCCGATTATTCAAGTTTTATGAGCAGGTATGCCGATTTTGTTAAAAAGTTCGACAGCTGGGAAAATCAAGATTTGAATACGAAAGAAAGCGCGTACTATATTGACGTACAGGCAAGAGTCAGCAAAAAACTGCTTGAGGTTGCAGATCAGTAAATTTAATATGAAAATTCCCCGAATCGCAGTGATTCGGGGATAAATTATTGCCTTAAATTTGATTGATTATTCCGCGGTTTCTGCTGCGGGCGCGTCGTTTGACGCATATGAGGCTCTCTGTTTCATCAGCGCTTCATGAACGTCGGACTTGGTTTTGCCGGTGAATTTGTAGAAGAAGTAGGGGACTCCGGCAAGGAACATCATAAGACCGTGGAAAATGGTGTAGAAGAACAGCATCCATATCTTTGTTTTAAGCGACTGCATTGTTCCGTCGGAGAGTCCCTGGATGTAGCCGCAGATTGAATTTTCGCCGTAAAGAATTTTCGGAGCAAGACCGGAGGCTATCGTGCTGCTTATCGTAGTGAATACGCTGACAACGAACGCGAGGGAAGCGTCCAGTCTCTTGCCTGTCTTTAGCTCGATATCCTCGAGAACGTCCGCCTGGAACATATTGGGCAGAAGGTTCGACGCGCCGAACTGAAGACCTATGAGGAACAGGCAGAGTATAAAAACTATCTGAAGCGGACCGCCGCTCTTTTCCTGATTGAAATATATATATCCTACGCCGAACGCCATGGTATTGATTATAAGAGAATAGCATCCGCTGGCGATGTATAGAACCTTTGAGTTGAATTTTTTAAGCAGGAAGTTGATTATTAGCATGCCGACGGCGGTTCCTATTCCGGTGGGGAGACCGAAAAGAAGGAATTTGCTCGAATCGCCGAGAAGAGCCGCTGCGAGGAATACGCCCATGAAGTTTGCGATTCCGCGGAAGTTTTTAAGAAATTCCGATACGATAATCGTCCACGCATATTTGTTTTTGATAATATCCATGAAGCCCTCAAGCGGGTTTTTCTTTTCGTTCGCATATTCAATGCGTTCTTTTGAAATCTTCATTCCGCCGAGCATGGTGAGAGTTCCGATAACACCGCTCAAACCGGCGCAGACAAGGTACTGCATGGATTTATTGTCTTTCCATATAAGACCTAAAACGAGGACGATAACAAGGGACGCCGAGTTGCCGACCGCCGATACGATGCTTCTGAATGACATAACGGTGTCGCGTTCTTTTAAATTCGGAGTCATAACTACGGCAACGCTGTTGATGGAGTTTCCGAATATATTCATTATACCCCAAAGCACACCGACGGTTATAACGTATACCATTAAAAACGCGCCCGAAAGCTCCTTGGGAATCCAGAAGTTCATAAACAGCAGTATGCCCATAGGAATGGCCGCTATCATTACAAGAGGTCTGAATTTACCGTGTTTTCCGATTTTTCTGCCGTCGATATACATAACTATAAAGAAGTTAAGTATAAACGGAATGACGCTCGTCATAATGTTGAACAGCGACATCTGCGAATCGGTCAGCTTTACGACGTCGACGAGATTCGCGCTTCTGAACGAGCCTATCATTCCTGTCATGTTTGTAAAGAAAAATACCGAAATCAGGTACCATATAAACTCGCCCTTGCCGACAAGCTTATCATTCGCGCCCGCTGAGGGAGCTTTTTTTGCCAATGAAGCCATGGGATTCACTCCTTAGTATCAATAATTATTTTCTGTTAATTTTTATTACCGTATTATAATCTCTTTGAAGCTCGTCGCCGATTAACGACAGTACGAATCCTTTTAAATCGGCGAACAGGGGATTCGATTTTCCCGCCTTTTTCTCGATTATCTTAGTAATCGGGGAAAGTCTGTCCATAAGCTTCGACATGGCGTTGTATACGGGCGTCCCTCGGATATAAGGTTCATTGCCGACGAAAATATTTCTCGCAAGCTCGACTCCGATATTCTTAACGAGTACGTGTTCAAGACTCTTGTCAACTTTAAACATCAGCATTTTTCCGAGCCTGCCGACGGTCAGTCTGTTGAGAAGCCCGCCCGCGAATTTTACGGGAATCTCCAGCTTTTCTTTTCCTTTCGTTCCGCCGAATCTCGCACAGAACGCGTCGAAATCGTATGCCATTGCGTCGATGATATCTGTTATGACTGTGTTAAAACGCTTTTTCAGATAATCATGCGCGCTCAGCCCGCCGGTATCGTAATCAAAGCTTTCGAGCGTATATGAATTTATGTTGGCAAGATTATTATTAAACGTAACTTTTCTGTAAGCACACGGGCATCCGACGATACAGCCCGTCTGAACGTCGGTTATTATATTTCCGTTTTTCGTTGTATAGTCCGTGACAGCCTGCGCGTGCATGTGACCCGTGAAAATGAGCTCAAGTCCCGCATCAGCCAATATATCCGCTGTCTTCTGCCAGTCGGTAAGGTGTGTGTCGTCAATAAATTCCATGACGGGCGAAAACGGGAGCAGGGGATAGTGCGTCATTGCAAATATGTAATCGCCGGCGTCCTTTGCCTTTTTAATTTCGTTTACAGCCCATTCAAGCTGCGAGGGGTAAAGTCCCTTAAAGCTTTTGCAGTCGCCGTCGCAGTTTAACGCGAGAAGCCTTATGCCGTCCGCTATCCGTGCTACGTACGACATTGTTTCGCTGTGTTCGCTTATTGCCGAATCGAAACCGAAATCACGGTAAAAATCGCGAAGCTCGCTCCTGTCCATGCCCTTGACGGGAATCATTTTATCCCCTTCAAATTCACACGGATTTTCCGCATAATCGTGGCGGGCGGTGATAAGATATATCTTTTTGCCGCGCTCTTTTAATTCGTACATCTTCTGTCGGATTCCTACATGGCTTTGATATTCGCCCCTGTAAACAAGGTCGCCCGGAATGAGAATAACTTCGGTATCTTTATCGTCAGCCAGCAATGAAAAGCACTTGTCTATAATTGCTGGCGTTTCCGCTATGCATTTCTGATCGGAACGGCTGCGTGCTTCGTATGCCGGACCCTCGCTTTTGAACGAGGGGTCATAGTAGTGCAGGTCGGTTACAAGATAAAAGCTGAAGGTGTTCACGGAACGCCTCCTTTTATTTTTTAGATTACAGTATATAAAATACCATATTTCAAACGATTTTGCAACATAATGATGAAAAAAACAATTAGTAAAATATAAATTTTTATTGTAATCCACAAGAATGTGATTATTTAGAGACAAACAACATATATGTGTATAAAAAAGACGCCGTAAAATCAAATTTACAGCGTCTTTGTGTTTTATAGTTTATTTTTTTATGACGGTTGGATTGTGCAGGAGGGAATAGGTAAAAACGTTCGGAATGAATCAATCGAACCTCAACCGTCGTCCGAAACGGCGGTTGAGGCTTGCCCGACGGCGTACAAAAGTACTCCGAGGGTGAGAGTGGTTCATAGCAAAAAGCAAACCTTTTTTATATAATTATTTTTGCGGTCCGGGCGTTTTTAACATTCCCGTAATTTATATTACCAAATGACCTTGCTGTCGGAGTCTGCGACGGCTTTCTTGATGAACTCGTCAACGCTCATTGCACCGATATCGCCTTTGCCTCTCTGCCGTACGCCGAGAGTGCCGTTTTCAACCTCGTTGTCTCCGACTACGAGCATGTAGGGAATTTTCTGAAGCTGAGCCTCGCGGAGCTTGTAGCCGAGCTTCTCGCTTCTCGAATCCGTCTCCGCTCTGAGTCCTGCGGCGGCAAGCTTTTCCTCAACCTGCTTTGCATACTCGAAATGACGGTCGGCAATCGGAAGAACGATAACCTGTCTCGGAGCGAGCCACAGCGGGAACGCGCCTGCAAAATGCTCGGTTATAACTCCGATAAATCTCTCGATAGATCCGAATACTACGCGGTGAATCATGACGGGGCAATGCTTTTCTCCGTCGGCTCCGGTGTATTCGAGACCGAAGCGTCCGGGAAGCTGATAGTCAAGCTGAATTGTTCCGCACTGCCACGTTCTGCCGAGGCTGTCCTTGATGTGGAAGTCAAGCTTCGGACCGTAGAATGCACCGTCGCCCTCGTTAATTATATAAGACTTTCCGACTCCGGTGATTGCGTCCGCAAGAGCCTTTGTTGCAATCTCCCAGTCCTCCTCGTTGCCGATATGATCCTCCGGCATGGTGGAGAGCTCGATTTCGTAGGGGAGTCCGAACAGAGTGTAAACCTCGTCGAACAGCTGAGCGATTCTTACAACCTCGTCACGAATCTGTTCGGGAGCGAGAAGAATATGCGCGTCATCCTGCGTAAAGCATCTGACTCTGAAAAGACCGTGAAGCGCGCCCGAAAGCTCGTTTCTGTGTACTATTCCGAGCTCGCCGTAGCGGAGCGGAAGCTCTTTATATGAATGGGGTTCAAGCTCGTAAACAAGGATGCTGCCGGGGCAGTTCATGGGCTTGATTGCGAAATCCTCATCGTCGATAACCGTTGTGTACATATCGTCGTGGTAATGATCCCAGTGTCCCGAGGTTTCCCAAAGAGAACGTCGCATGATCTGCGGGGTCGAAATTTCGAGATAATCCCATTTTTTATGAACCTGTCTCCAGTAATTGATAAGCGTGTTTCTCAAAACCATGCCGTTGGGGAGGAAGAAGGGCATGCCGGGAGCCTCGTCTCTCAAAGCAAAGAGTCCCAGCTCCCTGCCGAGCTTTCTGTGATCTCTTTTTTTTGCTTCCTCGATCATCTGTAAGTAAGCTTCGAGGTCGCTCGCCTTTGTAAACGAGATACCGTATATTCTCTGAAGCATTTTATTCTTTTCGCTTCCGCGCCAGTATGCGCCCGTAGCGGAGGTTAATTTAAACGCCTTTACTCTGCCGGTGTCGGGGATGTGAGGACCCGCGCAAAGCTCCGTGAATTCGCCCTGCTTATAGAACGAAATCATCTCGCCTTTTCCGGCGTGCTCCTCGGTAAGCTCGACTTTGTAAATCTCGTCTCTGTCTTTAAAATATTTAATTGCATCCTCGGGTGACATCTCGAATCTTTCGAGAGGAAGAGCCTCCTTGACGATTTTCTTCATTTCAGCCTCGATTTTTTCGAGATCCTCGGGTGTGAAAGGCTCCTTAACGTCGAAATCGTAGTAGAAGCCTTTGTCTATGGCGGGACCTATCGCGAGCTTGGCGTCGGGGAAAAGTCTCTTGACAGCCTGCGCGAGAATGTGTGAGGTTGTGTGCCAGAATGCCTTTTTTCCGTCGATATCGTCGAATGTAAGAATCTCGACCGCGCAGTCCTCGTTAAGGGGAGTACGCAGATCGCAGTCCTCGCCGTTTACCTTACCGAGACATGCCGCCTTATAAAGTCCCGCACCGAGACTCTTCGCCACGTCCATAACGGTAACGCCTTTTTCAAACTCCTTGAATGAGCCGTCTTTAAGTGTAACTTTTATCATAAGAATACCTCCGTTTTTTTTATTGTTAATATAAAGCAAAAAAAGACTCCATCCCAAAAACGGGATGAAGTCTGAAGCTCCACGGTTCCACCCGAATTGCGGATATAATCCGCCTCTCGTATGACCTTAACGCGGTCAAAACGGCACGCCTTAACGCGAAAAACGCTTTTCGGCGGCACTCGGGAGCGGTAGAATTTTTTTCACTCTCGACCGCTCTTACAGCCATGGAGCGGTTCTCTTAACCGAATGAAAAAATCTGTCTCCGTCATTGCTTTAATATATATGATTATTATATTACGACAAAAAAACATTGTCAAGAGAAAAAAGCTTTATTTCTGCGTGTTTTTTGTTTCGGTGACATTCCATTCTTCAAGATTTTTAAATATATTTCCGTACGCGCAGTCTAAACGGCCGGTTATGTTTCTCGAATAAATGAACACGCCCTGTCTGTAACATACGGGCGCGAGCGGAACGTCCGAATTGAAAATACTCAAGAAGTCTCGCATGGTTATCTGCGAATTCTTATACTGCTGATACGCCGCGGCAGACGGACTCGACGAAGCGACTCCGTATGTAGAAAACAGCGCGGACAAGTCCATATTGTCGGAAAATTTCATTTCGCCTAAATACAAATCGTAGCTTCCGTCCGAAAGAGCCTGCGTATATTCCGACCACGTAAGCTTTGAAACCGTTACGTTTATGTTGACGTTTTTAAGAGACTCCTTGATTTTATCGGCGGCGAGGGAACGGAACGTGTTGTCCTCATTAACGATAAGAGTTAGGTTGCACTGCGGATATCCCGCGGATTTAAGAAGCGACGAAGCCGAATCGTAGTTTAACGCAAGCTCCGATTCGTCGTAGCCCGAATTAAAATATTCGCTCCATTTCGGATTGAATACGGTATACGCGTTCGAGGCGAAGCCCGAATAGCAGTCGGAGACGATATCGACTCTGTTTACGGCGAAATTGACTGCCTGCCGAACCTGCGGCAGCGACAGTGCGGACGACGAAGAATTCATGCCGAGAAAAACGAGGTTATTAAGGTTTACTCCGACATTCGACGCTGCGACTTTTAAATAGCTTCCCGACGAAAGATCGTCGAAAACGCAGTCTATGTTTCCGCTTTCGAGGGCAAGCGCGAGCGTTGCGGATTCGGAAACGGGGTAAAGCTCGACCGTGCCGACGCTCGGCTTCGAGCCGGAATATGACGAATTGTATACAAGCTTCGAATCGGAATACTTGAACATTCCCGAGCCTACGGGAATACTGTCCTTTGACGAAGCCGTACCCGACTTTACAACGGGGAATGTAAGCACGTTCTTTACGAATTTGTCGGCGGAATTTAATTTGAAATTGACCGTATATGTTCCCGCAGACGACGCGGAGTCTATATTTTTAAGCTGTGACGAATATAAATCGCTGTTTTTCGCCTGATTGAAGGAATATACGACATCGGACGACGTAAGCGGGGACGAGTCGCTGAAACGAATCGAACTGTTCAGCTCTACCGTCAGATTAAGCGGATCCTTCTGTACGGCGGATTTCGCGATCTGCTCATACGGGATATACGCCGTGTCCGTCTTATAAAGCGACTGGTACATAAGGCATATCATGTCGAAGTTTAAATTCGCGGTAATAAAAAACGGGTTGAGCGGGGTTGACTGCGACCAGCCTATTCTAAGAGAATCGGTCGGCGTTCTGTTGTCGTTCGCGGAGTATGCGACGCTCGGCGAATCGTCTCCGTTTTTTTCGTACAGCTTTGTTTCGCCCTTTGTGCATGAAACGAGACTCAGCGCCGTCAGCACGGTGCAGAGAACGGCGGTTATCTTAATAAACGGCGACCTGCTTGATGTCCGTTGTTTTTCCTGTTTTTTCATCGATAACAAAGATACATCCCTCCATTTTGCACCGAGAGTCGGGATTTGTAAATCTCACGGGCATATTTGTTTTAAACTTTTCTATAACGCATTCGGGCGAGACTCCGAGAACGGAATCAACTGCGCCCGTCATTCCTAAATCCGTAATATATCCCGTGCCTCCGGGCAGAATCTGCGCGTCGGCTGTCGGCACGTGAGTATGCGTTCCGAAAACCGCGGTAACCCTTGAATCAAGATAAAATCCCATGGCACGTTTTTCGCTCGTTGCCTCGGCGTGGAAGTCGAGGATAATATTCTTTACGGACGAAAGCTCTTTTAATATATTATCTATTACATTGAACGGATTGTCAAGATTATCAAGATAAACAGTTCCCATAAGATTTACGACCGCGAGAGAATATCTGCCCATGTCGAGAATATAATACCCCTTGCCCGGTGCGTCAACGGGGTAGTTTGCGGGACGTATCATCGGAAAATTATCAGAAAAAACGGAGTATATCTCGCGTCGTCTGAATACGTGGTTGCCAGTTGTGATAACGTCCGCGCCTCCCGCGAGCAGTTCGGACGCACTTTGCTCGGTAATGCCGTTGCCCTGTGCGGAGTTTTCGCCGTTGACAATGCATATATCTATATTGTTTTCCTTTTTAAATGAGGGGAGTTTCTTTTTTAAAAATGCCCGTCCGCCGTCTCCGACGACGTCGCCTATTGCCAATACTTTTATCATAAGTCTCCTTGTAAAAAAGGGACGGCACAATAACCGTCCCCTGTTGTTATTTTGCGTAGTCGAAAGCTCTGCTCTCTCTGATGATGTGAACCTTAATCTGTCCGGGATATTCAAGCTCGTCCTCGATTTTCTTAACGATATCGCGTGCAATAAGAGTCATCTGATCGTCGCTTACGACCTCGGGTTTAACCATGATTCTTACCTCGCGTCCCGCCTGAATTGCGAATGACTTTTCAACTCCGTTGAACGACGTTGCTATTTCCTCGAGTTTCTCAAGACGTTTGATATAGTTCTGTACATTCTCTCTTCTTGCGCCCGGACGTGCCGCCGAAATTGCGTCAGCTGCCTGAACGAGACATGCGACAACGGTTTTAGCCTCTACGTCGCCGTGGTGTGCCTGAATCGCGTGAACGATATTATCGTTCTCCTTATATTTTCTCGCCGCCTCGACGCCCAATTCAATATGCGAGCCGTCAAACTGATGATCGAGAGCTTTTCCGATATCGTGGAGAAGACCGGCTCTCTTAGCTGCCTTAACGTCGGCGCCGAGCTCCGCGGCCATAAGACCTGCGAGGTATGAAACCTCAAGCGAGTGGTCAAGTACGTTCTGACCGTAGCTCGTACGGTATTTAAGTCTGCCGAGAAGCTTGACAAGTTCGCCGTGGAGTCCGTTGACTCCCGCGTCGATAACGGCTCTTTCGCCGACCTGCTTAATCGTAGCCTCAACCTCACGGCGGGATTTTTCGTACATTTCCTCAATCTTTGCGGGATGAATACGTCCGTCCTGTATAAGCTTCTCAAGCGTAAGTCTTGCAATTTCGCGTCTTACGGGGTCGAAGCTCGAAATCGTAATAGCCTCGGGCGTGTCGTCGATAATCAGGTCGACGCCGGTAATAGTCTCGAGCGAGCGGATGTTTCTGCCCTCTCTGCCTATGATTCTGCCCTTCATTTCGTCGTTGGGAAGATTTACTACGGAAACCGTAGCCTCCGCAACGTGGTCCGCGGCGCATCTCTGGATAGCCGTCGTGATAATTTCCCTCGCGAGTTTATCCGCGTCGTCCTTTGTCTGCTGTTCAAGCTCTCTGATCTTAACCGCTTTTTCGTGAACAAGTTCGTTTTCGAGATTTTTGATAAGATAATCCTTAGCCTGTTCCTTGCTGAAGCCCGAAATTTTTTCGAGCATGTCGAACTGACTTTTTTTAAGAGTTTCTACCTCCGCCATTCTTTCGTCGGCGGCTTTGATCTTTTTATTGAGGATATCGTCTTTTTTCTCAATGTTTTCAGTCTTTTTGTCAAGCGTCTCCTCTTTTTGAATGAGTCGTCTTTCCTGACGCTGGACTTCGCTTCTGCGTTCTCTTATCTCTTTATCGAGTTCGGTACGCTGTTTGTGTATTTCGTCCTTTGCCTCGAGGATAGCTTCTTTTTTCTTTGATTCGGCCTGATTTACGGCTTCGGTGACGATTCTGTTTGCTTCCTCCGTGGCTGAGCCTATTGCTGCCTCGGCAACCTTACGGCGGTGAATCGTTCCGACAATAAAACCGACTGCGCCGAATATGACAGCGGCGGCAATTATCAGACCAATCGCTAAACCTGTGTTCAAATTTGCACCTCCATTTTAAAATTTTTATCCGTAGAAGAACGCCGTATTGTGGGCGTTCAATGCTTAATCGGAAACAATGTGTATATTACTACATTATTGTTTTAATGTGTAAAACCTACAACATTATCTTTAATATTTTAGTATTTTTTTATTGTTTTGTCAAGTAGTATTCCTTTAGTGATGTGAACAAACTGTAAACAGTTTAAAATAATGTTATTCGGACGAATTTAAAAAACAAGCGAACCCTGTATGATACCGTCATCTTTAAATGTCTTGTTTATCGAGTTTAAAACGTCTTTTTTATTGCCCGACCAAAGAGGCGAAACGAGCGTTTTTTTGTCGCCGTCGCCCGTAATCCGGTGGAGAACGATATTTTCAGGAATACGCGGTATCAGATATCCGAGCAGGGATATATATTCGTCTTTTTCGAATGTTTTTATTTTTCCTGCAAGGAAATCGGAATAAATCGGAGCGTCGGATGAAATGTAGAGCATGTGAAGCTTTAATCCCCATGTTCCGCATTTTACGGCGAAATTTATGCTTTCGAGCATGTCCTCTTTTGTTTCGCCGGGCAGTCCGAGAATTATATGCGTTACGGCTTTAATTCCGGCGTCGTTCAGCTTTTTTACCGCCGAAGCGTATTTATCGTTTTCGTATGAACGGCGGATATATTTTACACTTTCCTCTTTTGTGCTTTGAAGCCCGAGCTCGACCCATACCGGTTTTATTTTATTAAGATTTTTCAGAAGTTCGATTTTATCGTCCTCAAGGCAATCGGGGCGTGTGGCGATTGAGAGAACCTCGATATCCGGCGCGGAAATTGCTTCGGTGAATATTTTTTCAAGATAGTCGCAGGGGGCGTATGTGTTTGTAAACGACTGAAAATACACGATATATTTTCCCGAGGAATTTTTATTTTTAACGCGTAATTTCGCGCGTTCGATCTGCTCTTTAATATCTCCCTTTTCGGAGAATTCGCCCGAGCCTTTTTCCGAGCAGAATATGCATCCTCCCCGTCTTAAAGAGCCGTCCCTGTTCGGGCATGTCATACCTCCCGACAGTGACAGCTTGTATAATTTATGACCGAATTCTTTTTTGCAGTAATCGTTCAGTGTAAAACAGCCCGTCATAATATCTGTCTGTAATAAAGTCCGCCCGTCTTTTTTGAGGGGAGCTTTTCTCCGTTTTTGAATAATTTATAAATCTTTTCGCACGTCTCTTTTTTTTCGAATGTAAAGTAAAGAAGCGAAAAATCGAGCGCGGACAGATCCTTGTCGCCTATGTATGTCGGAAGCGAATTCAGAAGCGACGAATACTTTTTATACGAACATATTATGTAAAACGGCGTCTGATATCTGTCCTCGATTTTTGTAAGTCCGGTGCATTTTGCGCATCCGTCCTTGGTCTGTGCGGGGCAGGCTCTGAATCGCATCAACGGCATGAAACCGTACGCGAACGCGCCCTTCGGTACGCCGGAGGAGAGCCTTTTTATATTGTCCATTGATAATTCCGCAGATACGACAATGTCGCAGACTCCCATGTCCGCGTAGGCTTTTGCGGCTGCCGAATTTAAAATATTCGTATAATTCGACGCGTGAACGCGGAAATTTTCGCTTATGCAGTAGTCGATAATGCCGATATTGTCGCAGTAAACGTCGTTTACGCCGAGAGCTTTAAGCCGGGCGAGTTTAGCCTTGACTTTTTCTTCGTCCGAAGGATAAATGAGTGCCGGAGCTTCGGCAAAAACCGTACCCGCATAGGAATTTACGATATCGGGATTTTTGAGAATTTCGTTTAAAGGAAGAATTATATCGTCGTGAAGCTTAAAATTAAAAATCTGTTCGGCGGACGTAAATCTCATTCTTATTTTTTTGTCTCCCGAGGAAACGATACGGGTTTGTTCCGTTTCGTTATCCGCCGGTGAATCGTAGAATTTTTTAGGGGTCAAAACGGCTCTTTTTTCGTAAAGAGAGTCAAGCGCGCGCCTTCTCATGGAATTTAGCGACGACGCGGAGAGAGAAATACCGTCCGCAATATCCGCATTGAATAAATTTAAATAAAAAATCGTTCCGCCCGTTTTCGAAAAGCATTTTTTTGCAAAATCGTAATCAAGAGGCTTTGACTTGGCTTTTTCGGGAACGTCACCGTTGATTTTGACAGAATACACGCCGTCTGAAGCCGTAACAAATGATGAATACTTATCCGCATGAAAATCTACGGAAATGCCGACGGACTGAATTTCGTCCTTATATAAAAGCGCAAGGGAGCTTAAAACGTCCTTCGCCGCGGTTACGTCGTCTTTTAATCTGTAACCGAACATGTCAAGGTTACGTCTGCCGGTATAATAACCGTCGGTAAAACCGCTTCTTGAAAATACGCTTCTCAACGCTTCGGAATCATAGGAAAGACCGTCCATCGATTTTTTGCACGAGCTTACAGCGGCGGCAACGTACTCGGGGCGTTTCATTCTGCCCTCGATTTTAAGCGACGATACGCCGATTCCGCGAATATCGGGTATGTATTTGATAAGCGATGAATCCTTTAAAGACAGTGCGTGATTCCTGTCGTGACATTTAAAATCAAGCCTGCACGGCTGGGCGCATCTGCCCCTGTTTCCGCTCCTGCCTCCGAGCATTGACGAGAGATAGCACATTCCCGACACGCTCATGCACAGCGCACCGTGGACGAAAACCTCCGTCTCGATTCCGTGAACTTCGCATAATGTTTTTATTTCGTCTTTCGTAAGCTCTCTGGGCGCGACCGCACGGACGAATCCGAGTTTTTTTAATGCTTCAAGTCCCATAACGTTGTGAACCGCCGTCTGTGTGGAGGCGTGGAGTCTTAACTCGGGACAGTGCTTTTTTACGATTTCGGCTATCGCAAAATCCTGAACGATAACTCCGTCAACGCCCGCTTCAGCAATCGCTTTTACCGCGTTTTTTGCGTCAAGGTATTCGTCGTCTGTTATCAAAGTGTTTATCGCGGCGTATACCTTTACGTTCCTTGCATGAGCGTATGATACCGCCTCTTTTAAGCTTTCGGGCGTGAAATTTTCCGCCGAGCTTCGCGCGGAAAAACGGTCTAATCCGAGATAGACCGCGTCCGCAGAGTTCCGCACGGCGGATATCAGCTGTTCGTGTCCGCCCGCAGGGGCGAGAATTTCGGGATTGTTCATGAAATTACTCCGTTTAACGTTTTAAATACATTAATATAATATACCAACTTTTTATTAAAAAATCAATAATCCGTTTGACGAAAAACGACTTGAAAAAACGACTTGAAAACACTATATATATGTAATACAATTATGTTTAGGTGATTTGAATGGAAAATATGTGTAATATATGTCCGCGCAGATGCAATGTCGACAGAAGCGTCAAAACCGGATTCTGCGGGCAGAAAAACGTCCTGCGCGTCGCGCGTGCCGCCGCTCATTTTTGGGAGGAGCCGTGTATAAGCGGAGCGGGCGGTTCGGGCACGGTGTTTTTCAGCGGATGCAATTTAAGATGCGTTTTTTGTCAGAATTCGCAGATAAGCTCGGGCGGATTCGGCAAGGATATAAGCGTAAAAAAGCTTAAAGAAATATACGGGCGTCTTATAGATTTCGGCGTTGACAATATAAATCTTGTTACTCCGACTCATTTTGCCGACCTAATAATCGAATCGCTCGACGAGAAGCTTCCTGTTCCCGTTATATGGAACTCGGGCGGGTACGACAGTGTTGAGACGATTAAAAAATTAGACGGTAAAATCGACGTTTATATGCCGGATTTTAAATATATGAATTCAGACACCGCAAAAAAATATTCGTCCGCGCCCGATTATCCGAAAGTCGCGGTTTCTGCGATAAAAGAAATGTTTAACCAGGTCGGGAAATGTAGTTTTGACTCCGACGGCATGATAGAAAAGGGAGTGCTTATAAGACATTTGATTCTGCCCGGAAATGTCGAAAACACACTTGACGTTATCGATTGGGTCAGCGGTAATTTTAACAGCGGTGACGTTTTGTTCAGTCTGATGAGACAGTACACGCCCCCCGCGTTTGACACAGGATTCGAAGAGCTCTCGCACAGGGTCACGGACGAGGAGTATGAAAAATGCGAAGACTATATGTATCTTGCGGGAATCGAGGACGGATTCGTACAGGATATATCGTCCGCCGAGAGCGAATACACACCGCCGTTTAATTTAGAGGGCGTTGAGTGATTTAATTTTGTAATTTTATTGAATATTCAAAAAGTATGTGATAAAATTAGAAAAATAAAATGAAAAGGGTTGGTTGTATGTCGGAGGTTAAGGAAGAAAACAAACAGACCGAGATTCAAGAAAAATCGCAGAGCAAAAAGAACGCTTTGCAGGCGGTTAAATTTGCTCTGTTTTCGTGTTCTGCGGGAATAATTCAGCTCGGAAGCTTCACACTCATGAGCGAGGTTATCGTAAAAACGGATTTCATTCAGAATCTTATGGCGAATCACGAGACTTTCGCGAGAATCATGGAGAACGAATACGGCCCGATGTATCTTATCGCGCTGATACTCTCCGTTTTATGGAACTTTACGATAAACAGAAAGTTTACGTTTAAGTCGGCTGCGAACATCCCGATAGCCATGTTGAAGGTTTTCGGATACTATCTTGTATTTACTCCGCTGTCGACGGTGCTCGGCAATTACTGTACGGCGAGGTTTGCGTCCGTCGGCGGAATCGATTACATAGTTCTCGTTATTACAATGCTTTGCAATATGATAACCGAATTCCTGTTCTGCAAATTTGTTGTTTACAGAAACCAGGAAAATACAGCGGTCAAAAAAGAGAAGAAAAAATAAAATCAGCGGGTTGTCCGAAAGGACAGCCCGCTCAGACTGTCGATAAAGCACCTGAACCACGCCTTAAAGACACGTTATGTTT
>UQQT01000049.1 GCA_900543395.1 uncultured Oscillospiraceae bacterium
CAGTACAGAGTACGAGCGGTGAGGGTAATTCATTCCGGGCGTTTTTAACATCCCCTAACGTGTCGATTTTACGTCAAAAGCCTTAACCCTGTTCTCGTCGAGTATGATATTAGTGTGACCGTAGAGCGTATTCTGAACCTCCTGCGCGGCAAGCGGATAGTCTACTACCCAGATCCAGACGCTGTCGCCGTGAGTCGTGTACGGCTGTCTCGCGTCCTCGGCGGGAGCCTCCATAGAAACTATCTCGAAATCGTACCACTTGTTTAAAATCGCGGTGGTTCCGAGCGTTATTATCTTAGAAACGGAGCAGTCGGTTCTGACATACGAACAGAGAGTTTTAACAACGCCGTCAAGCTGGGAGAGCGTAAGATTTTTCGACTTATTGATAAGAGCGGTGATAACCTTTCGCTGATTTTCCGTACGCTGAATATCGCCCGATGAATAAATTTTTCTCATTCTCGAGAAATAAAGAGCCTGCTCGCCGTTAAGAAGAACGTTTTCGCCGACGGGTACGCTTATATTCGCATAATCGTAAATTCCGTTTGCCTCTCTCTGCGTCACGTCGAGATTAACTCCGCCGACCTCGTCGATAACCTTTTCGAACGCCGTAAAGTCGACAGCCGCGTAGTAATCTATTTTGATTTTATAGTTATTTTCAACTGCGTCGACGAGATATTTGGGGCCTCCGTTGCCGTAAGCCGCGTTTATCTTGGACGTTTTCGGTCCGTACGCCGTGTTGAAATACGTATAGCTGTCTCTGAAAAGAGAGCAGAGCGTTATCTTCTTGGTCTCATTGTTAATCGAAACTATCATCATAACGTCGGAGTTGCCCGAGCCTACGCCGTCGAACGTATCAAGACCTATAAGAAGTACGTTCATGACGTGCTTGCTTGTAAGATGCTCGCCGCCGTTTGTGTACCAATCGGCAAGCAAATCGTTTAAGTTGTCGTTCTGCTGCATGGCAATCATGTCCGCCGCGTTCTGACTGTTATCCTCGTCCCTGAAAAGGAAATCCTCGCTGTACTGACCCGTTACGTCGTCGATTCCGTCGTCGATATCGAGATCCTTCGTATATCTTAACACGAAATGCGCCGCGATAACGCCTAAAAATACGAGTATAACGACAATGACCGCTATAACTACTGATGATTTTTTAACCTTCTTTTTACGTTTTTCTCCGCCGTCCCCGTCCGGGATAACGCCGATTACGTCCTTGTTTTTTTTGTCCATAAAATTCTCCGCTGACAGAATAATCCGCACACCCCGGATTATTGATTATAATGAATAATGTCGGTAAGCTCCGAACGCGGGTTTAAAATTAAAATCAAATCCGCGCCCGGTTATGTTTTTTAATCCTGAGATTCGTTATCTTGAGAAACGGTTTCGTTTGATTCGTCTGTATAATTTTCCGAATCCGTATCGCTTTCCGCGTTTTCGTCGCGTTCAAGGCACGTCATGGTTATGACTCTCTGGTCGTCGCCGACCTTCATAACCCGTACACCCTTTGACGGACGGGAGAATACGCTTATCGAATCGGACGGAATTCTTATTATAATACCGTCCGACGAAATCAGAATAATATCCTCGTCGCCCGATACTATTCTGACCGCCGCTACGTCGCCGTATTCCGCGGTACGGTAATTTATAAGACCGAGACCGCCTCTGTTCTGAATTCTGTAATCGGTAATCTCGCTTCGTCTGCCGTAGCCCGTTTCGCTGACGGTGAGAACGTAACAATTCTCTTTTATAACATCCGCGCCCGCGATTTCGTCGCCGTCTTTAAGATTTATGGCTCTGACTCCGCGCGCCGTTCTGCCTATTACTCTGGCATCGTTCTCGTTAAAGCGGATGCACATTCCCTTCTTCGTAGCGAGGAATATATCGTCCTCTCCCGTTGTTGCGGAAACGTGGATAAGCTCGTCGTCATCATCAAGCGTTATTGCTATGACTCCGCTCTTTCTTATATTGTTATAAGCGGAAATTTCGCTTCTCTTGACAATACCCTTCTTAGTAAACATACACAGGTATTTAAGGCTTTCGTCCTGCTCTCTGGGAACTCTGATGATAGCCGTTATCTTCTCCTCGCTTTCGAGCGGAAGAATGTTTACTATATTCATACCCTTGCTGATACGGCTGCCCTCGGCTATTTCGTACGCCTTAATGCGGTATGTCTTTCCCTTTGAAGTAAAGAACATTACATAGTCGTGAGTCGAGCAGTTTATAATCGTATCGACGATATCGTCCTCACGGCGGGTCATGCCCTTAATACCCTTGCCGCCTCTGCGCTGGCTCTTGTATTCGTCGGCGGGCATACGCTTGATGTAGCCCATCTCGGTCATTGTAAGAACGCAGTCCTCAACGGGGATAAGATCCTCAATGTCGACCTCGCCCGAAACGTTCTGAATCTCCGTGCGTCTGTCGTCTCCGAATTTTTCTTTAATAACGGCAAGCTCGCTCTTTATAATTTCAAGAACCTTTTCTCTCGATGAAAGAATCGCGCGGTACTCGTCTATTTTAGCCTTTAAATCAGCCATTTCGTCGTCGAGCTTCTGTCTTTCAAGACCGGTAAGCTGTCCTAAACGCATCTGAACGATGTGCGTCGCCTGAATTTCGTCGAACGCGAAGTTCTCCATAAGGGCGGTTTTTCCCTCGGCTACGCTCTTTGAAGCCTTTAATACGGCGATAACCTCGTCGATAATATCGAGAGCCTTTATTAATGCCTCGACGATATGCGCTCTGGCTTCGGCCTTTTTAAGTCTGAAAGCGGTTCGTCTCGTTATTACGTTGCACTGATGGTCTATGTAATATTCGAGAATCTGTTTTAAATTCAATATTTTAGGCTCGCCGTTGACAAGCGCAAGAAGTATAACGCCGAACGTATCCTGTAACTGGGTGTACGAATAAAGCTGATTTAATACGACCCGGGGATTTGCGTCCCTTTTAAGGTCGATAACCATATTCATGCCCTCGCGGTTTGAATAATCGTTGATGTCGGAAATACCCTCTATCTTCTTATCCTTAACAAGCTCCGCAATCTTTTCGATAAGGCGCGCCTTGTTGACCTGGTAGGGAAGCTCGGTTACGACAATCTGATACTTATCGTGCTTGCCCTCGACGATTTCGCATCTCGCCCTGACCGTTACCTTGCCTCTGCCCGTCGCATAGGCGGCTCTGATTCCCGAATATCCCATAATAATGCCCGCAGTCGGGAAATCGGGTCCCTTGATATGCTCCATAATCTCGGGGAGAGTTGCGTCGGGGTTATCCATAACGCAGTTTATTCCGTCGATAACCTCTCTTAAATTATGAGGGGGGATATTAGTCGCCATACCGACCGCGATACCCGACGAGCCGTTGACGAGCAGGTTCGGGAATTTCGAGGGCAGAACGACGGGCTCCTTGAGTCGGTCGTCGTAGTTCGGTATAAAGTCAACCGTGTCCTCGTCTATATTCGAAAGCATTTCGAGAGTCATTTTGCTCATTCGAGACTCCGTATAACGGTAAGCAGCCGGGGGATCTCCGTCGACAGAACCGAAGTTACCGTGACCGTCGACGAGCATGTATCTCATAGAGAAATCCTGCGCGAGTCTGACCATTGCGTCATATACCGACGCGTCGCCGTGGGGATGGTAGCGGCCGAGAACCGCACCGACCGTGTCCGCGCACTTACGGTAAGCCTTGTCGGGCATGAGTCCGTTTTCGTACATCGTATAGAGTATACGTCTGTGTACGGGTTTGAGTCCGTCCCTGACGTCGGGAAGCGCTCTCGACGTTATAACGGACATCGAGTAGTCGAGGAATGACTTTCTCATTTCCTTATTGATATCGACGTTTATAATCTTTCCCGCGTCACCGCTGTCCACAACGGGTATGTCGTCGTCGTGAACCGTAAGATTATCATTGTCGAATACGTTAAAATTATCGTCCATTTATTTCACCGTCATTCCGTTTAAATATCGAGATTCTGAACGTATTTTGCGTTCTTTTCTATAAATTCGCGTCTGGGTTCGACTCTGTCGCCCATTAATATCGAGAATGTCTCGTCCGCTTCGATTGCGTCCTCCAGCGTGACGCGGAGCATTGTCCTCGTTTCGGGATTCATTGTCGTTTCCCAAAGCTGTTCGGAGTCCATCTCACCTAAGCCCTTGTAACGCTGTGTGTCGCAGCCCTGTCCGAGTTCGGCAAGCTTCGCGTCGCGTTCCTCGTCGGAAAAAGCGTAGAAATGCTTTTTATTCTTCGTAATTCTGTAAAGCGGGGGCTGGGCTATATAAACGTAGCCGTTGTCTATGAGCGGACGCATATATCTGAAAAAGAACGTGAGAAGAAGCGTTCTGATATGTGCGCCGTCGACGTCCGCATCCGCCATTATAACTATCTTATGATATCTTAATTTATTAATATCGAAATCCTCGTCGATTCCGGCACCGAGAGCCAATACGACGGGTTCAAGCTTATCATTGCCGAGAACCTTGTCTATTCTGACCTTTTCAACGTTGAGCATTTTGCCCCACAGGGGGAGAATCGCCTGAATGTTTCTGTCGCGTCCGCCCTTAGCCGAACCGCCTGCCGAATCACCCTCGACTATAAATATTTCGGTATTCTCGGGGTTTTTGTCCGTACAGTCTGCAAGCTTGCCGGGAAGCGAGTTTCCGCTTAACGCGGTCTTTCTTCTTGCGACCTCGCGGGCTTTTCTGGCTGCCTCTCTGGCTCTTGAAGCCTCGAGCGTTTTATTGAATATCAGTCTTGCGACGGACGGATTTTCCTCAAAGTACGTCATCATCTTATCATAAAGCATTTTTGAAACTATCTGCTTTACGTCGGTGTTTCCGAGCTTCGCTTTTGTCTGTCCCTCAAACTGAGCCTCGGTAAGCTTAACGCTTATGACCGCGACGAGTCCCTCTCTTACGTCGTCTCCGCTTAATTTTTTATCCGCTTCTTTTAAAAGATTGTATTTTTTTCCGTAGTCGTTGAATACCTTTGTAAGCGCGATTTTAAAACCGTCCTCGTGCGTACCGCCGTCGGTGGTTCTTACGTTGTTTGCAAAGCTCAAAATCGACTCGTTATAGCCGTCGTTGTACTGCATTGCAACCTCTGCGCTTCTGTCGCCGACAACGGTCGAGAAATGCATGGGCTTGTCCTGAATCGGAGTCAGTCCCGCACTGTTCGTATTGAATTCAACGAAGCTCGAAATACCGCCCTCGTAGCAGTAGACCTCTTCGACGGGGTTTTCGTCGTCTCTTAAATCGCTTAACGTGATTTTAAGTCCCGCGTTTAAAAACGCCTGCTCTCTCATACGTCTTTGAAGCACGCCGAATTCGTAAACGGTAGTCTCCGTGAATATTTCGGGATCTGCCTTGAATCTGACAAGAGTTCCGGTCTCGTCGGTGTCGCCGATTATTTTCAGCTCCGACGCAATATTTCCGCGCGTGAATCTCTGCTTGTGAATGTGTCCGTCGCGCGAAACCTCTACCTCGAACCACTCAGACAAAGCGTTAACTACGGACGAACCTACGCCGTGCAGACCGCCCGATACCTTATATCCGCTTCCGCCGAATTTACCGCCGGCATGAAGAACGGTCAGAACGACGGTAACAGCGGGAAGTCCCTGCTGTTCGTTGATATCTACGGGAATTCCTCGTCCGTTATCCCTGACCTCAATGATATCTCCGGGGAGAATATTGACCTCGATATGCGTACAGTAACCCGCCAATGCCTCGTCTATCGAGTTGTCGACAATTTCGTATACAAGATGATGAAGACCCCTCGGACCGGTGGAACCGATATACATTCCCGGTCTTTTTCTTACAGCCTCCAGACCCTCGAGAACCTGGATCTGATCCGCGCCGTATTTGTCATGAACAACCGTGTCCATGACCTCGGTGCCGTCGGGCTCTGTTATAATGTCGATTTTGTTTTCAAGCTCGTCCAAAAAAAACAACGTCCTTTCCTGAAAGGGAGCATTTCCCCGCGGGTAAAATTCATATCCCGCGTTATGTTATTGAATATATAATATATAAATTTAAACGTTAAATTTCTAAAAATTTTTCTTTTCGAGTCTCTTAATGAGAGTCGGAACGGCAGGCTGAGCAATATATACCTTCCTGCCTTTTTTCTTATCCTCTGTCACGGTGAAAGACTTCGGCAGTTCGTCGGAAACGTTTACTACATCGCCGTCCTTCTGCGCCTTATTAAGATAGTCGCGCGTGCTTTTCATGACGGTGGAATTATCAAGGTCGAAGATTCCTATGACCGAATCCGTCCTTATAACCGTTGACTGACCGAGATGCAGATACATTTTACTTTAAAACCTTTCCCGACTGAATATGAAACGTCTTTCCCGAGCATAATCTCATTACGCTCGACGGCTCACAGCACGTTATCAGAACCTGCCTGTCCTTTATATTGTTAAGAATATAATTCTGTCTTTTTACGTCAAGCTCGCTCATAACGTCGTCGAGCAGAATTACGGGCTGTTCGCCGTTGTATTCGGCTAAAAGCTCCGCTTCGCCGAGTTTCATGGCAAGAGCCGCGCTCCTCTGCTGACCCTGCGAGCCGAAATTTCTCGCAGGGACGGAATTTATAAGAATCTCAACGTCGTCCCTGTGCGCTCCGACAGACGCGCAGCAGAACCGCCTGTCCTCGCTCTCGCATATTTTTAATAAATTAATAAAATATTTCTTCGTCATTTCTTTGTCCGACGAATAGCCGAACGGCATTTTGACTTTGTATGTGAGCTTCAGCTCTTCCGTATCGGACGAAAGACCCGAATATATAACGGAGGTTTTTTCATTTAAAGACTCGATATATTTTTTTCTCTCATCGGAGATAATGCACGAATACTCCGCGAGACGGTCGTTCCACACGTCGAGCATTTCGTAAAGCTCCGGGTGGTATTTCAAATCCTTTAAAAAAGAATTGCGCTGTAACAGCGTTTTATTGTATTCGCTTAAAAGAGAGGAATATCCGATTATCTTTCGGCACAGCGCGATATCGCAGAATTTCCGTCTTTCAGCAGGCGAACCGCTGACCAAAGATAAATACGACGGGGAAAACACGACGCATCCGAGCGCGCCGATAAG
The DNA here is from genome assembly GCA_900543395.1 of uncultured Oscillospiraceae bacterium. Taxonomy (GTDB): domain Bacteria; phylum Bacillota; class Clostridia; order Oscillospirales; family Acutalibacteraceae; genus CALACW01. Next base: position 7,080 of record UQQT01000049.1, read on the forward strand.
CTCCGAATTCGACTTTTTTATAACGGAATTGAGCTTTATGCGCTTGTTTTGCGAGTAAATTAAAGATATATCCTGCTCTCTTTTCTGCGCGTAAAAATCAACGTCGATTTTAGCGAAATCGCTCCCGAATTTTATAAATTCCTTTTCACGCGACTTTCGAAAGCTTTTGAATCCTCCGCACAGCCATACGGCTTCGAGAATATTCGTCTTGCCCTGTCCGTTCTCGCCGAATATTATGTTTACGCCGTCGTCGAAATTAAGCTGTGCGTTTTCTATATTTCTGAAATTTAGTAAAGACAGAGATGTAACTTTCATCTTTTTTTAATTATAAAATATAAGTTTTCGTATTCGATTCTGTCGCCGTCTCTTAATTTCTTACCCCTTTGCAGACACTCCTCGCCGTTTACGAATATTTCGCCCTCTGTAATCAGAATCTTTGCGTGACCGCCGGTCTCGGCGATATCGCACAGCTTCAGCGCGGAGTCAAGCTTTATAAAATCGGTGTCTATATAAATTTCCTTTTCCCTGCGTTTTACGGCTTTAACTTTAATAACTTTCATATATTTATCATCCGTTCAGCCTTACGGGCAGTATGAGATATGTGTACGAGTCGCCGACGGTCGGCACTATACATACGGGCGAGAGGGGACTTACTATCGTCATCAGAACCTCGTCGTCCTCGCTCGCTCTTAATGCGTCGAGAACATAGCGCGCCTGAATTCCTATGCACGTATCGTCTCCGTCAATTGAAACGTCGACCCTGTCGTTTGCCGCGCCCAGAGCCGTCGCGGTCGAAATTCTCGCCTCTCCGTTTCGAAATTCCATTTTTAAAGGAGCCTTGAATCTGTCGGTGATGATGAGCGAAACGCGTTCGACCGATTCTATCATATCCTTTGACTTGATTCTGACGACCGTATTTCTCTCGGTTGTAAGAATCGCGGTATAATTCATGAATTCGCCGTCAAGAAGTCTCGAAACGACGGTGTAGCCCTCTATATTAAATATAATATGCTGTCTGCCGAGCCCGATTTTTACGAAATTATCCGTATCGGGTATGAGCTTGATAACCTCTGCCAGCGTTTTCGCGGGGACGACGAAGTTTAAATTCTCGCCGTTATATTCGATAAATTCTTTTCTTATAGCAAGGCGGTGAGCGTCGATTGCTACCAATTTAAGCTCTCCGGGACTTACCTCGAATTTAATGCCCCTCATGATCATTCTGATATCGTTGAGTGAGACGGAGAAAATAGTCTTTCTGACCATATCCTTTAAAACGGACTGCGAAACGGTCAGCTCCTTGCCGTTTATGATTGTGGGAAGCTCGGGATAATCCTTGGGATTGATGCCCGTCATGAAATACTCGATGTCTCCGCAGTAAATTTTACACTGTAATTTATCGTCGACCTCCAGTATAACGTCCTCATAGGGAATGTGCTTTATAATGTCGCAGAATGTACGCGCATTTATAATTACCGTGCCCTCCTCGACGACGTTAGCCTCTATTACGGTGCTGATTCCTATTTCGAGGTCGTAGCCCGTCATTTTAAGTCCGTTCTCCTGCGTTTTTATGAGTATACCCTCTAAAACAGGCATGCTCGTTTTTGTGACGACCGCTTTTTGAACATTTAAAGCGGCTTCGCAGAGTACGGATGTTTTGCAAATTACTTTCATTTCGTCTCACCTTGGCTATATATAATATCATAGAATATACTTTTGGGTAGTAGCAGTTGCAGTAGGCAGTATTCAAACTGTTCAAATCTAAAATATCCCTTTGTTTTTCAACGCTTTACCCCTGTTTTTTTTAGACCCTGTCAACGATTAAAACAAGTTCAAAACACGAAGTTTTGATTTGTCTGTTTTTTGCCGAAAAACCGCGGTTTAAAAACCGATGTTCAAAATCAAAACTTGTTCAAAACTTTTAAGGTAAAAAAAATATAAGATTTAACCCTTTATCCGCCGTTTCTGAAGTTGTTTATAAGAGAATGAACGCTCGTTTTGTACGTCGGGTCCTTCTTTATACGCTCCTCGACAACGTCTATCGAATGTTTTATCGTCGAATGTTTCTTTCCGCCGAAATAGCTTCCGATATTTTCGAGCGAAACGCCCGTGACCTCTCTTATAATGTATATGGCTTCGTTTCTTGCGTTCTTTATATTAGCGTCTCTCTTTTCGGACGTTACGTCCTCTTTCGTCGTGTCGTATTTGTCCGCTATCTCCTCGATAATTTCCTCTACAACGGTCGATACGGGGCGGGTGTCGGTCGCTATATCCTTTATAATGTCCTGTATAAGAGACATTGTCGGCTCGATTCCGTGAAGCGACTGCATTGCCGCGATCTTCTTTACTGTGCCTTCTATCTGTCTTATATTGTCCTTGATTTTTTCGGCTATGTAATTGGTTATCTGGGGCGAAAGTCTTAATCCTAAATCCTCCGCTTTCTTAATAACGATAGCCGTTCTCGTCTCAATGTCGGGAGAGTGAATGTCCGCTGTCAGTCCGCTTTCGAATCGTGTTTTGATTCGCTCGTCAAGGTTCTCTATTTCCTTGGGAGGACGGTCGGATGTGAGAACTATCTGCTTGCCGTTGTTTACAAGCTCGTTGAACGTGTGGAAGAATTCCTCCTGTGTGGAAACCTTCTTTTTAATAAATTGTATATCGTCTATAAAAAGAGCGTCGACGTTTCTGTACTTTTCTCTGAACGCCGCCATGTCCTTATTCGTTATACACGCGATAAATTCGTTCATGAACTTTTCACTCGTCGTATATAATATATTGATTCCGGGGTTTCTCTTTTTAAACTGGTCGCGTATTGCGAGCATTAAGTGGGTTTTTCCCAGTCCGCTCCTGCCGTATATAAATAAAGGATTATATACCGCGCCCGGCTGCGAGGTCGCGACTCTCCACGACGCGGCGTGAGCGTACTTGTTCGACTCGCCGACTATGAAGTTATCAAACGTGTAGCTCGTCATGTACGGAGTGAATGAGCTTTCCTCCTGTGTAAAAGAGTCGGTATGAACCGTTTCTTTCTTTTCGGGTTCCTCGGGCTTTGTCTCCGTTTTTTCGGGTTCGGGCTTTGTCTCCGCCTTTTTCTTTTCGTTTTCAAGAATTGTCGGGTCTACCTCGAACGTGATGTCTATGTCGAATCCGAGCGTCTCTTCGAACGCCTTTTTAAAAGTGTCCGCAAATTTGTTTTTAAGTATCGAATTTCTGAATTCGTTGCATGAAACTATCGTGACCGTTCCGTCGCTGTATCTTGCGTCGGAAATCGTCATAATCCACGACTTGTATGAAGTTTCGGACATTGTGTTTCTGCAGTATTCGCAGACCTCTCTCCATACTTCCTCAAAAGATTCCATTAACCGTTTCCCTTTCCTTTTCCTCGTCTGTCCGCGTCCGATATTGAAAAGACGTTTTTTTGCCCTGAATTTCGAAAAATCGTCTCCGACGCGTAATAATCATGTTTTTGCCGTCAGGTATGATTTATTACTTTGTATATAAAAATGTCTCCTGCCGCGTTTAAAACGCATTTTCACACATACTACATTTTAACACGAAAATAATAATTAATCAATACGCATATAAACAAAATATTTAAATATACCCGATTTTTACATTCTATCATGCTGCAAAGACTTGTTTTGCCGAGCGTTATGATATTATTTTCTCCGAAACATTCTGAATATCTGATTTTGATTGTGTTTCGTGAGATTTATATATTATAGTATATATTTTTTATTTCCGTAATCCCTGCGGATATATGATGATTTGGTGAGATGTTATTTTTATTATATTTTGTCGAAATTTTTATATAAACTCTTTACAAAATATATTTTTTACCGTAAAATAAAAAAAGTCCGCGAATAATAATATATTCGTGAACCCCGGAGTTGTCTATAAACGGTAGGCGGTTTACCCTTTTTTTTCATTTGTGAAAAGAGGGAATTTGCTCTCTTTTCTTTAAAATGAAAGGAGGGTGATATTATGGCAGATGCTGCTTTATTTTTGGCTGTTTTATTACTTTTAGTAATAACTATCTACATAATAATAAAAAAATAACCGCCCGCATATATCCCTGAAAGCGACGGTTATTTTAATAACTGCTAAGGGATAAATCGTCTATCGGACAGCTCCCTGTATCTATATTATATATGATAAAAATGCTTTTGTCAATATTTATTTGTCAATATATGGGTAAAAAATTTTTTTATATTACATATTATTATAAAACAGAGGTTTTTTATGTTTATTTCACGTGAATTACTCCTTTCTTCAGCGTCTTTCTTCGGAGTTGAATTAACCGATGATCAGGTCGATATGTTCGATTCATACGCTGTTATGCTTCGCGATTATAACGAAAAGGTTAATCTGACAGCCATTACCGATCCCGACGGTATTGTTATAAAGCATTTTGCCGATTCTCTTGCGCTGTTTAAGTACGCCGAGATTAAGAACGGTATTAAGATTGCAGATGTCGGTACGGGCGCCGGCTTCCCGGGTTCCGCTCTCCTTATTGCCGATAATTCACTCAAAGTCACCATGTTTGACGCGGTTAATAAGAAGCTTGATTTTATTAGATTCGCCCTTAGTGAACTCGGACTTTCCGCCGATGTTGCCCATATCAGAGCCGAGGATGCCGGCAGAAAAAAAGAATACCGTGAGAGCTTCGATTTGGTTACCGCTCGTGCTGTCGCTCAGCTTCGCGTTCTTTCGGAGTACTGCGTACCTCTCGTAAAGGTCGGAGGTGTTTTTGCGTCTATGAAAGGCGAGATTTCCGACGAGGAAAAACAGACCGGTCTGTCCGCTCTTAATAATATCGGGATGAAAATATATGATACCGTAAGCTATAATATTCCTACCGGCGAAGCGAGAAATATATTTTTATCAAAAAAGATATCGCATACTTCGCCGAAATATCCGCGTAACACTGCTCAAATATCAAAAAAGCCCCTTTAACTGCAAAATAATTTAAAATTTTATATACTAAATTCCCTAAATTTTACAAATCTGATGTGTTATTATCTGTATCGAAATAACATATCGGATTATTTTTTAAGGGGGTTTTTTATTGATTTTCAGAAACAGAAATTCGGAGTGCATCATTTATGTTTCGCCTTATAATATAGAGCCTAATCCGTATCAGCCGAGAAAGAATTTCGACTATGATTCACTGTATTCTCTTTCAGAATCGATAAAAAGCAGCGGAGTTTTACAGCCCCTTATCGTCCGAGATTTAGGTAATAATTCGTACGAATTGATTTCCGGTGAAAGACGTTTGCGCGCCTCTAAAATTGCGGGACTTTCTGTTGTTCCCTGTCTTGTAAAGAACGTTGATGTTAAGGACAGTGCAATGTTTGCAATACTTGAAAATTTACAGAGAGAGGATCTTAATTTTTTTGAAGAAGCCGAATCCCTGCTTAAATTAATGCAAGATTTCGGTTTTACCCAGTCCGATATAGGCAAAAAACTCGGTAAAAGCCAGTCGTCCTTATCAAATAAAATAAGACTTCTGAAAATCCCCGCAGATTTAAGAGTTGTTATTATTGAAAATGCATTGACAGAACGCCATGCCCGCACCTTAATAAAACTCGGCGATACGGATATTATGAAAAAGGCACTTAAATATATTATTGAAAATAAATTAAATGTCTCGCAGACCGAGAAATATATTGAGTCTCTTTTAAACGATAGTAAATCGGTTTCGAATAAACCTAAGCTTCGTATGCTTACAGATGTCAGACTTTTTATCAATTCTATTACGCAGGCGGTTAATACAATGACTGACGCCGGAATTGACGCAGACTTAAAACGCACCGAAGACGAGAACCGTATATATTTTACCGTTACGATAGATAAATCAAAAAAGGTTTATAATTCAGTTTCATAAGTGATTCGTCACTTTTGAATATATGCCCATATCTTTCTCTTTCACACCCACATCCGACAGAAAGCGACGAGTCGTTCGATTCGCCGCTTTTTGTCATTATATAAATGTTTCACGTGAAACATTAGGTTATTATTGTTTTTATGACTTCGTCCGTGTAAACGTTTAATTTGTCAAAGTCCATTGCTTCAATATAATTCGATTCCAATTTATCATGCAGTTCTTTTGCTTTCTTTAAATGCTCCGAGGCAGTATTGAGCGCGTTAAACCTCGCCTTTAATGCGGATTTAAGAGTCTCGCTCTCCCCCGCCGTTATGGTTTTATAAAATCTTGAGGTATGAATGCATTTATTATCAGTATCAATATTAAAACCGTAGTTATCTGTCACGTATGCTTTCTTTATTTCGGGTATTATAATATGTTCACACGTATTTAACGGATCGATAAATGATTTACATTTAATTATGTCTTTTCTCTGCCTTGAATAGAATGATGCCATTTCATTAACTATTATCGGGGCTAAAACTGAGTAATCATCTTTAAATACCGTAATATCGTCGCATTGGTCATATAATGAATCCTTATGAAATACTATTCCTTTCGGAGTTAACGCGTCAATTAACCTTGTTTTAATTATAGGTGTATTATTTATATTTGTTTCAGACGCGTTCTTTCTCATTTCTCTTAATATAAATCTCTTCAGCTTTGCCGTATCTGTATTATTTAAAACCGTTCTGCTTATTTCACTCTGAATTATCTGCCCGGCTTTAATATATCTGACGCATTTCGCATGTTCGGCGGATATTAATGTGGAATATTTAATAATTTCTTCTCTGTTTTTCTTTAATATATTCTTATTCCAATAATCGTTTAATATAATCAGATGTTCGACTGCTCCGGGAAACTTAGGTTCCAGAACGTGCGGAGGCGTGCCGTCTGCTATCGCAATTTTCATTTTATTAAATATTACTCCGTCGAGGCTTTCGGGATCCGATGAACAGTATATCTTTTCATATTCGGCTCCCCTTTTATCCGCCCTGTCGCACAGCTTTTTCATCAGCGTTGACTTTCCTGTTCCCGGACCTCCTTTTATTATATACAAAGTCCAACCGTCGTAAGGGTCGAATAACTCATTAAAAAGAGAAATAAAACCGTCCGCACTGTTACATCCTAAAAAATAACTTTGAGACATAATAGAATCCTCCCGAATTAATATTACATAATATATTATTCAAGAATTTTAAAAGTGTTACATGTTTCACGTGAAACAATGTTATAAATTTTACATAACAGTAAAAATAAAACAGGCGATTCCGTCCTATAAGAACCGCCTATATTATATACAATTATATATATGCGCATTCGGCGTAAAATTAACTGTTAAATACAGAATCTGTGACTGCCTATTACCGTGACGACCTTTCTGGAAAGAATCCATTTGTTTGTGGTTTTTGCGGGATTGTAATAGTAAATGGCTCCCCCGCTCGGATCCCATCCGTTTATAGCAGCCTGCGCCGCCTTTTTAGCTGTGGATGAAGGTTCGACTCTCCAGTTGCTGTCCGTCACGCAGTCAAACGCGCCTTTTTGATATATAACTCCCGAAACAGTGTTCGGAAACGACGGGTGTTTTACTCTGTTGAGTATTACCGCGCCGACAGCGACCTGACCGGTGTACGACTCCCCTCTCGCTTCGCCGGCTATAACTTTTGCAAGCAGATAAACGTCGTTGGAGCTGTATGATGAATTCGAAGACGCCGACGATGAACCCAGACCCAAATATAACAGAGTTTTAGGCCCCGCAATTCCGTCGGCTGTAATTCCGCAGTTTTTCTGAAATTTGATTACCGCGTTTTTCGTCCGAGTCCCGTATATACCGTCGACCGAACCGGTGTAATATCCGAGCTGTTTTAATTTATTCTGAACGTTTCTGACTTCGGTTCCTCTGCTGCCCAGCTGTGACAAAACTCCGATCGGGTTTTTGTTGTCGTTTGTTTCGGCGTATTGAAAAATAAAGGTCATTGTAACGGCCAATAAAATTATAATAAAAATCTGCCATGTTTTCTTTGCTCCGGATTTTATTTTTGCTTTCATATATAGATAAACTCCTCTCGGAAATAATAATTACAATGTTATTTTATCCTCGATTTCGAATACTACTTATATGAAAATAGTGGTTAAAATGTATGGTTTATACTATATATTGTATAGGTAAAAAAATGTTATCGAGAATTAAAAATTTTTTAAAAAAAGGTGTTGACAAGCAAAAAAAAGTGTGGTAATATATGCAAGCCGTTTGAGGAGAGGATAACCTCGCAGAACGCAGGAAACCTTGGATTGAGCGGAAAGAAAAAAAGTTAAAAAAACACTTGACAAGCAGTTTCCGATATGATATAATAGCGGAGCACTTGAAAAGAGTGCAACGGACCTTGAAAATTAAACAACGACAAACAATAAAGTACCCTGAAATTTTTTTGTAGATTTTAGATAAAATTTGCAGCAGTAATTTCCGAGTAATATCGAGAAATGATAAAGTCAGCAATGACGAAATGAGTGAATTAAAAGCTCTGAGAGATTGGTACAGCTTCGGCTGTGTTAATACAATTTTTTAGAGAGTTTGATCCTGGCTCAGGACGAACGCTGGCGGCGTGCCTAACACAT
>UQQT01000050.1 GCA_900543395.1 uncultured Oscillospiraceae bacterium
AAGCGGAAAGAGGGTGGATATAAACCTTATGAGTTCGACTCTCTTTTGCTATAGACAAACATAAAAATATAATGTATAATATCAGTTATTGGATATAATAACCGCAAATTATGAACGGAGGATAAACTATGTCTCATATTAAAACCGTATTCTATAACGACGTTAATCCCGAAAAACCGCTTGACGAATACCCTCGTCCTCAGTTTGTCAGAGACAGCTGGCTGAATCTCAACGGTTATTTCGACTATAAAATAACAAATGCCGATGTTGCGTTCCCCGACAACTACGACGGCAGAATCGTAGTTCCTTTTGCAATCGAATCCGCACTTTCGGGCGTTGAAAAAACATTTCTGCCAACAGAGAGACTTTGGTACAGAAAAAATGTAAAATTACCCTCCGAATTTAAAAACAAAAGAGCGATTCTCCACTTCGGCGCGGTTGACTGGGAGACAAAAGTATTCGTTAATAAAAAGCTTGTCGGCTCGCACTTAGGCGGATACTGCTCATTCTCATTCGACATTACCGACTATATAGACTCAGACGAATTCGAGCTTATCGTTTTTGTTTTCGACCCCACCGATACGGGCTGGCAGCAGCGCGGAAAACAGGCTATGAAATCTCACGGATTCTGGTACACCGCAACGTCGGGAATCTGGCAGACGGTATGGATGGAAGCAGTAGACGAAAAGCATATTGAATCTGTAAAGCTTACACCCGATACGGATAATTCAAAAATCAAAATAGAAACGACGCTTTCAGGCGGCTTTGAATGTAAAATAAAAGCGACGGTTCTCGATTCGGGCAAGGAAATCGTATCGAAAGAAATCGGACTCAACGATGAAATCGAAATTGAGAATTTCAAATACTGGTCACCCGAGGAGCCGAATCTTTACGATATTAAATTCGAGCTTAAATGCGGACGCAAGATAACCGATAAGGTAACAAGCTACTTCGGCATGCGTAAATTCTCGATCGGCAAAGACGAAAAAAATCTTCCGCGTCTGTTCCTTAATAATAAACCGTATTTTCAGAACGGACTACTCGACCAGGGTTACTGGGCAGACGGCGGACTCACCGCGCCTACGGACGAGGCGATGATTTATGATATCAAAAAAATGAAAGAGCTCGGCTTTAACATGCTCAGGAAGCATATTAAGGTCGAACCCGCACGCTGGTACTACCACTGCGATAAACTCGGTATGCTCGTATGGCAGGACATGGTCAGCGGAGGAAAAGAATTAAACGTGTTCCACGCCGGAATTCTCCCGAACGTATACGGCTTCGTAAACCCGATAGTCAACATCCCGTTCAAAGACAATAAATATAAAATCTTCAACCGGGGCGAACAGCTTTGGAGAGATAATTTTAAATCCGAACTCTTTGAAATGCTCAATATGCTTTATAACGTTCCCTCAATCTGCTGCTGGGTTCCGTTTAACGAGGGCTGGGGACAGTTCGACGCTAAAGAAATCGGCGACGAAGTCAAGGCGTTCGATCCTACGCGTTTCGTCGACCATGCCAGCGGATGGTATGATCAGAGAGGCGGAGATTTCCGAAGCATACATAAATACATAGTTCCCGTCACAGCTCCGAAAAAAGAGGAAAGACCGTTTGTATTAAGCGAATTCGGCGGTTATTCAGAGATAATCGACGGCCATGTATGGAATAAGCAGAAAAGCTTCGGCTACATGATGTACAAGTCAAAAGAGACTCTTACAAAAGCATACAAAAACCTCTTTGAAAAACAGATAATTCCCCTCATTCCCAAAGGATTGAGCGCAACCGTATACACGCAGGTCAGTGACGTTGAGTTCGAAGTTAACGGACTGCTCACTTATGACCGTGCTCTTGTAAAAGTAGACGAGGAAACAGTTAAGGATATCAATAAGAGGATGTGCTATTGATGGGAAATCCGTCAAAAAACAAACTGAGGATTCTGCATCTTCTCGATATATTGAAAACCTGCACCGACGACGAACACATACTTTCGTCCGGTGAATTGATCGCTCTGCTCGCCGTGCGCGGATTCTCGGCGGACAGAAAGTCGATTTATGATGATATTGCGTGTCTTACGTCATTCGGTTACGACGTGATACTCACCCATTCTCCGAAAAAAGGGTATTTTCTCGGACAGCGCAAATTTGAGCTTGCCGAAGTTCGTCTGCTCTCGGATGCAGTGCAGGCGGCAAACTTTATTTCAGAATCTAAATCGAAAGCTCTTATCGAAAAAATCGAGACAAGTATCAGCAGTTATCAGGCTTCACAGCTTCGGGATCAGGTTTATATCGACTCCAAAACAAAAACGAAAAACGAAGAGATATACTACAATATCGATAAAATTAACGATGCAGTCAAATCGTCAAAACAAATAAGATTTATTTACAGAAAACGCAGAATGGCGGATAAATATACGACCGTTCACGACGAAAAGGAGCTTACCGTTAATCCTTACGCGATGATTTGGTCAAATGACCATTATTATTTAATCTGTAATAATCCGAAATACGATAATCTTATGCACACCCGTATCGACAGAATGAAAAAAGTCGAGATCCTTGACATTCCCGCAACGAAATATACCGAAGTCAGCGATTATAAAAACGGATTCGACGCAGCGGATTATTCAAAAAAACATTTTAATATGTTTTCCGGAGAAGTCGGACAGATTGAGCTTATATGCAGTAATGATTTAATTGACGCAATGATTGACAAATTCGGAGACACAACGGCGATAAAATCGGTAAGCGACGCATCGTTTTCATTCAGAACGCAGGCGGCGGTAAACGACGGACTCGTTTCATGGATAATGCAGTATTCGGATAAAGTATTTGTAAAATCCCCCGCTTCGCTTAAAAATATGATTGAAAAGAAATGCAGGGATATTCTTGCGTCTTACGGTAAGGGCGATTCCGAAAACATTTAAAACATGTTCAATCCGAGTTGAACAATGAAAAAAAACATGATATAATTTAAAGGATAACAACATAGAGGGAGAGAAAATGCGATGAATATTATTAGATGCTCTAATGCGGACGAAATCGCGCATAAGGTTTCCGAAATGATTATTAATAAAATCAAGGAAAAACCCGACGCGATTCTCGGACTTGCAACGGGAGCTTCACCCGTAAAAACTTACGAAAAGCTTATCGAGGCATATAAAAAAGGGGAAATTTCGTTCAAGGATGTAAAGACATTTAATCTTGACGAGTATTATCACCTGCCGAAGTCAAACAAAAACAGCTACTATACGTTTATGCATGAAAATCTTTTTAACAGCATAGACATAAAGGAAGAAAATACGCATGTCCCCGACGGCAATCCCGCAGACGCGGATTCTTACTGCAAAGAATATGATAAATCTATTGATGATGCCGGCGGAATAGATATTCAGCTTCTCGGAATCGGCAGAAACGGACATATCGGTTTTAACGAGCCGTCCGATCATTTTACGAGCGGAACATACAAAGTATCGCTCACTCCCTCGACGATTGAAGCCAACCGCATTTACTTCGACAGCGAGGAGGAAATGCCGAGGGAAGCCATAACAATGGGCGTTGAAAGCATTTTAAAAGCAAAAACCGTTATACTTATAGCAACGGGAAAATTCAAAGCCGAAGCAGTACGCGACATGGTAAAAGGCGAGGTGTCTCCGTCATGCCCCGCGTCGGTTTTACAGAAGCACCCCGACGCCTACATATTCGTTGACGAAGAGGCGGCCTCGCTTCTTTAAGAATTATAAAATCGGGAGTTATTATTTATGAATAAATACTCTGTTTCACTCGAAAAAGTTATAAAAGACAACAAACTCGAAACGATGTACTCTCCGAAATCACCCGCAGACATTTATATTACTTCAAAGGATATAAACAGACCCGGGCTTATCCTCGCAGGATATGAGGATTACTTTGAGCCGGAGAGAATACAGATCGTCGGACTGTCGGAAATAGGCTATCTTACGGGACTTCCCGTTCTTGAACGTCAGCTTGTGCTCGAGCGATTCTTCGCAAAACATCCCGCGGCTGTGCTTATATCGAGAAATCTCGAACCCGTTGATGACTTTATGAGGCTCGCACAGAAATACGAAGTTCCCATTCTCCGCTCCCCGGATTCCACGTCAAACTGTATGGCTATGCTTATAGCATATTTAAGTCTTGAACTTGCCGAGAGAATAACACGTCACGGCGTTCTCGTCGAGGTTTCGGGCGAGGGTGTACTCATAGTCGGCGACAGCGGAGTCGGAAAAAGCGAAACGGCTATCGAGCTTATTAAACGCGGTCACCGTCTCATAGCCGACGACGCCGTTGAAATCAGAAAAGCGTCCTCAAAAACGCTTGTCGGTCAGGCTCCCGATAATATCCGTCACTACATAGAGGTCAGAGGCGTAGGCATTATAAACGCACGTCAGATTTTCGGTATGGGCGCAGTCAAGCTTACAGAGAAAATCGACATGGTAATACAGCTTGAACCGTGGGATTCGGAAAAGATTTACGACAGACTGGGAATTGAAGAGGATTATATTACAATCCTCGACATAAAGGTTCCCGCAACCGTAATCCCCGTAAAACCCGGACGAAATCTTGCCGTTATCATCGAAACGGCGGCAATGAACAACCGTCAGAAAAAGATGGGTTACAACGCCGCAAAAGAGCTTATGAAGAGTCTCGGCATGGACGATTTCGAACCGACTGTTTCGGAAATAGAAAACTGGAGCAGTAATTAAAAAAATAAATATTATAATTCGGAGGAATAATAAAAATGTACAGAGTCGGAGTTGATCTCGGTGGAACAAATATAGTTTCCGCCGTTATTGATGAAAATTACAATATAATTTCAAAAAGCCGTGTTAAAACAAACGCGCCCCGCCCCGCAGAAGATATTTTTGACGATATCGCAAAAACGATAAAGGACGCAATTACGGCGGCAAACCTTACAATGAACGACATTCTCTCAATCGGTATCGGCACTCCGGGTTCGGTGAACAAGGCTACAGGCATTATCGAATTTTCGAACAATTTAAAATTCGACAAAGTTCCCGCAATCGGCATGCTCAAAGAAAAAACAGGCTGCGACAAAATTTATTTTGATAATGACGCTAACTGCGCAGCACTCGGAGAGGCAGTCGCGGGCGTCGGCAAGGGTGTTAAAAACTTTATAGCAATAACCCTCGGAACGGGAGTCGGAAGCGGTATTGTCGTAAACGGCAAGCTTGTAGTAGGATTAAACTATGCCGCCGGAGAAATGGGTCATCACGTTATCGTATACAACGGAAAGCCCTGCAACTGCGGACGAAACGGATGCTGGGAGGCTTATGCTTCTGCTACCGCGCTTATCGCACAGACAAAGAGCGCGATGCTCGAACATCCGTATTCAAAAATGTGGGATATGACAAACGGCAGTCTCGGCAACGTTAACGGCAGAACGGCGTTTGACGGCATGCGAGCAGGCGACGAAACAGCAACGAAGGTCGTTGAAAACTACATCGGCTATCTTGCATGCGGTATTACGAATATTGTCAACACGTTCCAGCCCGATATTCTCTGCGTAGGCGGAGGAATCGGCAACGAGGGCGAAAATCTCCTTGCACCCGTCAGAAAAATTCTCGAAAATCAGAGATATTCGATTCACGCCGAAAAGCAGACAAAGCTTTGCAGCGCAATACTCGGAAATGACGCGGGAATAATCGGCGCGGCTCTCCTTGACGAATAAATCAGAAAGAGTGATCCTATGGATTTAAACAAAGAAGTAAGCGAATATCTTAATAATTATAATTGCAGTATTATTTTTAATGCACCTATGAAGGAACATACTTCTTTTAAAACGGGCGGTAACGCGGATATTCTTATAAATCCAAAGGATGACGAGGCTGTAAAAGCTATACTGACATTTGCAAAAGAAAATGATACTCCCCTGACCGTTGTCGGCAATTCGAGCAATATGCTTGTTTCCGACGACGGTATCAAAGGAATCGTAATAAAAACCGCAGGCGGATTAAACGATATTTCACTGTCTGATAGTATGATAACGGCGGGCGCGGGCGTTTCGCTTGCCAGACTGTGTATTTATGCACTTGACAATTCCTTGAGCGGACTTGAATTCGCATACGGCATCCCCGGCACGGTCGGCGGAGCCGTTTACATGAATGCAGGAGCTTACGGCGGAGAGATAAAGGATGTTTTGAAATGCGTTACGCATATTACGCCCGAGCTGATTACCGAACAAAAGTCTGTCGGCGAACTATCGCTTTCTTACCGACATTCGTTCTATTCGGATAACGACGAATATTTTATCTTAAACGCTCAGTTTGAGTTACAAAAAGACGATCCAAAGCTTATTAAGGAAAGAATGGACGATTTTCTGTCAAGAAGAAAATCCAAACAGCCTATAGAATACCCGAGTGCGGGCAGTACATTCAAACGTCCCGAGGGGTATTTTGCAGGCAAATTAATTGAGGACTGCGGATTAAAGGGATACAGAATCGGCGGAGCCATGGTCAGCGAAAAGCACGCAGGATTCGTTATTAATTACGACAACGCGACAACAGAGGATATATTAAATCTTATCACTTACATTCAAAAGACAGTAAAAGAAAAAACGGGAGTAACACTTGAAACGGAAGTTAAAATTCTCCGATGACATGTGACTTAAAGTGTTATAATTCCCGGGAAAGGAATTGTAACATGTCGTTTTCATCAGATGTTAAAAAAGAAATAGCGTCTATCGAATCGGACGACTGCTGTAAAAGAGCAATGGCATACGGTATGCTTCTGTATTCAAAAATCTTTTCTAAGGACGACATGTACATTCAGACCGAACACAAATATGTTGCCGACGCATATAACAACTGCGTTAAATTTATTATAGGCAAGGAAGCAAAAATTATATGCTCTCCGTCGTCAAAATACACGGTAAGCGTTCCGACTTATGAGGACAGAATGGAGATTCTGCATGAGTTCGGTTACAGAGGCAACGAAATATCCTTTTCAATCAACGAAAACAATATTGAAAATGAGTGCTGTTTCGGCGCGTTTATTCGAGGAGTGTTTCTCGTATGCGGTATAGTTACAGACCCGAGCAAAGAATACCATCTCGAATTTGACGTATCGCTTCGCAGTAAATGCACTCAACTCAAACAGGCGTTTAAACGCTTCCCTGTTACGCCGAAAACGGCGCAGAGAAACGGCGGATATATACTGTACTTTAAAGACAGCGAACAGATTGCCGACATACTCGCCCTTTGCGGAGCTTCAACATCAATGATGGCTCTTATCGGTGAAAAAATTTTAAAAGATGTGCGCAATCAGGTTAACCGTAAAGTTAACTGCGAAAATGCAAATCTTCAAAAGGTATGCAACGCGGCATCAAGTCAGATTTCCGCTATCAGAAAAATATATAAACTCAAAGGTAAAGAATACCTGCCCGAACATTTAAGACAGATAGCAGATTTAAGAATCGAAAATCCCGAAATGACTCTGAGCGAACTGGGCGAAAATTTACCGGAACCGCTGACTCGTTCGGGAGTAAATCACAGATTAAAAAAAATAGAACAAATCGCAAACGAATTATAAAATAACAGTCTCACAATTACAAAGAGACTGTTATTTTTTCAAAAAAGCAAAATCCGTGAGATCAATCGGTCTCACGGATTTTGCCGTTTGTCAATTAAAATCTTTTATTTGGAGTGTTTAAAAAGCTCTGAAAAACCGTTTCCTCCGAAAATATTGTAGAGGAAATCGCTTATAAATTTAAGAAGCGACGTAATCAGGAAATTAATTCTCTCCTTAAACGTCTTTTTATTTGTTCCGTCGTCAGTCTTGCCGTACAAAATCTTATTGCGTATAGCAGACAGTCTCTTTGAAGCAGATTCAAACGCGTCAACATCAACTACCGTATTTTCCATGACTGTATTAGCTTCTTCGAGTGCGCCGGCAAGCTCCGCCTTATCCTCATCCGAAAGCGCGGATGTATCGTATACGCTCATTTCGTCTATCATATTGACAAGACTTCTCGAATTTCTGCACATATTAAACTGCGGAAACTTATCGGGATAAGAATACACTGATGTAAAATTCTTATCGGATGCGAGTGACGCAACAAGCTTAATAAGAACGTCGTTCTGTGCAGTTTTTTCATGATCCTGATTGCAGAAATAGAATGTCTGTTCGGGAAGAAGTCCGGTGAGCGGATCTATAAGCCCGTTAGGATCTGAATGATCGTGATTTTCGGGGTCTGTACAGTTATTAACAGCCGATACATAACCATCGGGCAGCTTCACGTTAACGCCGTATCCGGTCGCACCCATGGATTCCGATTCAAGCTGAATTATACCGTCTGCATTAACCTTATCATAAGAATCGACAAGAGGATAAAGCTGTACGTTATAGTCAACGATATCGAATACTTCGACACCCGAGTCTATGGCACTAAGAATGTTATCATATCTGTTAAGCTGAGCGTTATAATATAAATCAGTCTGTCTGCGGATCTCCTTATTCTCATCGCCCGACAAATACTTTTCGGCTGCTCCGGGATAATTTGAACTTGAAACAAGTCCCCACATAAGCGTGCAGTTTTTAAGATTATTTGAAATAAGCGAATCAACAGCCGCGTCAAGAATATCATTAATAACCCTGTTGGGCAGAAGTCTTAATGCAATATTGATCATGTAACCCGTCTGTCCGTCGTTGTCCGAAACGAGAAGCGGAAAAATCTTGCTGTAAAGCTGTTCGTCATCATCAATTAAACCATTCTCAAAAATTTCGCCGAGAAGAGCCGAACCGTCAAGCGCGGGAACAACAAAAATAATTCTGTTAAGGTCATTTACGACCTCAGGATGGAATTCAAGCAGACCGTTTGCAATCGAACCGCCCTGGCTTATGGGAACAATATTAACCTTATCGTGTCCCGTTTCTTCCTTTACCTGCTGAATGAGCGCGTAAAGCTCGTCGACGGTCTTGAACATATTTCCGAATGAATTATATGTAAAGAAATAAATATGATCCTCATCGACAAGTCCTTTAAAGTAATCAAGCGGAATCTTGTTGTAAATATATTCCTTTTCCTTGTCTGTGCATTCTGCAACGCTTGAATCAAATTTAATAACGCGGATATCGTTTATAAAATCGCCGTTTGAGTCCGAGCGGATCTTACTCATGACTTCGTCGCCGATTACTTTTCCGAAAGCCTCGGAAAGTTCTTTATCGGGGTCTTTTTGAGTAAGGAATGTCTTTACAAGAGGAATACCGACCTCTTTAAGCGCATTTTTTACGATATCGGCTGTCGCATTGAGTAAAAGCGGAGCTTTATACTCCTCACCGTCGGAATTAAGAGCGGGTTCACCGTTTTCGTAATATGATATCTCCGACTGAAAAAGTCCCGGCACAATTATCGTAGGTACCTGCGAGCAATTACCCGCACAGTCTGTCTTAACCGAAGCAAACGCTCCGACGCTTAATACCGAAAAAACAAGTATAAGCGACAGAACAACCGAAAGAGATCTTTTTAATACCTTTTTCATCCTGCTTTGTCTCCTTTTCATATTTAACGAGGAAAAAAACAGACAGAGAAATATCTTATGCTTTTGCAAACAAAGATAAAATATCTAAGTCCTGCTGTCCTCTTTTATCTTATATATTTTAACACAAATAAACACAAAAATCAAATCCTTTTTGTAAACATTTTATTCAAAGTGTAATAATTCATAACATAAAAAAAGCGGTCTCCGTTACGGAAACCGCGTCATACGTTATAATTACCTATTTTAATTATTCACCGAGATAAGCTTTCTTAACCTTATCGCTCTGAAGTAGTTCCTCACCTGTTCCCGAAAGAACGATTCTGCCGTTTTCAAGAACGTAAGCTCTGTCGGAAATCGCAAGCGACTTACCCGCATTCTGTTCAACAAGCAAAACGGTCGTACCCTCGGCGTTCAGTTCTTTTATAATTGTGAAAACCTCGTCGACAAGCAGCGGAGAAAGTCCCATTGACGGCTCGTCAAGCATTATAAGCTTAGGCTGACACATTAAAGCTCTGCCCATAGCGAGCATCTGCTGTTCACCGCCCGAAAGCGTACCGGCAATCTGATTCTTTCTCTCTTTAAGTCTCGGGAAACGATCATATACTTTTTCAATTGTTTCCTTAATAAGCTTCTTATCTTTCTGCGTATACGCACCCATGAGAAGATTATCGTAAACCGACAGTTCCTGGAATATACGTCTGCCCTCGGGAACCTGCGACATGCCGAGCTTTATAAGTTTATGACAAGGAACATGTGTTATATTCTTTCCGTCGTACGTGACAGTACCGGCTTTGGACGCAATCAAGCCGATAACGCTCTGCATAGTGGTAGTCTTTCCTGCGCCGTTCGCACCTATAAGAGTAACGATTTCTCCCTCATTAACCTCAAAGCTTATTCCTTTAAGAGCCTGAATTACGCCGTAGTAAACTTCAAGATCTTTTACCTCAAGCAACGCCATAATTTAACCTCCTATATAAGCCTTGATAACTTCGGGATCGTTCAGAGCGTCTTTTGTCCTGCCCTGTGCGAGAACCGTACCGAAGTTAAGAACCGTAATTTCATCGCAAAGACCCGATACAAACTTCATATCATGCTCAATAAGAAGTATTGTCATATCATATTCGTCTCTGATAAACTTAACAATATCAACAAGCTCCTCGGTCTCATTCGGATTCATACCCGCGGCAGGTTCGTCGAGAAGAAGAAGTTTGGGATTAGTTGCGAGAGCTCTTGCAATTTCAAGCTTTCTCTGCTTACCGTAAGGAAGATTGCATGAAAGATTGTTTCTCTCCTCTTCCAGACCGAAAACTTTTAATATTTCTTTTGCGCGTTCTCTCATTCTGACCTCGGTATCGAAATGACCGGGCAGATGAAGCATGCTGACAAACGGATTACACTTGAATTCAGGCTGATTATGAAGTCCTACCATAACGTTTCTTACGACGCTCATATTGCTGAACAATCTGATATTCTGGAATGTACGCGCTATTCCCTTATGATTTATTGCTTCCTGAGTTTTGCCTTTTAGTTCCTCGCCGTCAAGGTAAAACGTGCCGGTCGTAGGCTGATAAACACCCGTTATCATATTAAAAAGCGTTGTTTTTCCCGCTCCGTTGGGACCGACAAGTCCGTAAAGCTCGTTCTTTTTTATTTCCATATTAACGTCCTGAACAGCTTTCAGTCCGCCGAACGATATGCCGAGATTTTCGGTTTTAAGCATAATTTCGGACATATTATTTACCCTCCTTTGTTGAGGCGCGGTCGCCCTTTTCGGCAATTGCGCCGTCAGAGTTCTTTACATCTACGGAGAGTACCTCGTCCATTTTTATTTTAGATTCGATTCTGTTCCACTGAACATCATCGTCTTTTACGACATGAGGTTCTTTGCTCTTTTTTGAGACTTTCGAAACAAATGCCTTAATACTTAATTTCTCTTTAAGAGGCTTAAGTGCAGGAGCATTATTGAATATAATTACAAGAATAAGAATTAAAGCGTAAACAAGAAGTCTTACGGCCGCAAGGTTACCGGAGAGCTTATTCTGTAACAGGAAGTTTACATAGGTTATAAGCGTTGCGGCAATAATAGAACCGTTCATTGAACCGATACCGCCGATAACAACCATGACAAGAATTTCAATTGAGTAGTTAAAATCGAATACCGAGTAAGTAATGGGAGTTACGTAGTGACCGTATATTACGCCGGCGATACCTGCGAATGCTGCGGCAATGACAAAAACGAAAAGTTTATAGAACGTAACGTTAATACCCATCGCTTTTGCGGCAATTTCATTATCACGTATAGCGGTAATCGCTCTGCCGTGTTTAGATCTGATAAGATTTTGAATAAGAGCGAGAATAAGTATTACAAGAATAAACGAAATAATAAAAAGTTCTTTAGCGGGCATTTTTATTTCACTCGTTTTAAGTCCCATAGCCTCGCCGAACCACGGAAGATTCTTAAATACGTTTCTGACTATTTCACCGAACGCAAGAGTAACAATCGCAAGATAGTCGCCTTTAAGTCTTAATGCCGGCAGTCCGATTATAAATCCGAATACCGCGGCTATTAACGCACCGCAGACAAGCGAAATTAAGAAGCAGACCGTCACATTATCTATAACATTGTGAAGCTGAAGCGAGATAAAACAGCCGAGATATGCACCGACGCACATAAATCCGGCATGTCCGAGCGATAACTCACCGAGAAAACCTACAACAAGGTTTAGAGAAATTGCAAGAATAATACTGTATGCAATTTTAGGAAGAAGGTTTACAAACGAACGGCTGAGAATTCCTGTCGAACTTAAAATTATCATCAATACGAGAAAAACCGCAAGGACAATATAATTTATATAATATTTAATTTTGAACTGTTTTTTATAATTGGAGAAAAAATTAGCCATTATACTTTCTCCCTTCTGCGTTTACCGAGCAAGCCGACAGGTCTTACAAGGAGTATGAGAATAAGAAGCGCAAACTCTATCGCGGTTGTATAAGAAGCGATAGGTGTGTTTTTGCATATCTGTTCGATTATTCCGAGCAGAATACCGCCGATCATTGCACCGGGAATAGAACCTATACCGCCGATAACCGCGGCAACGAAAGCTTTAATTCCGGGCATGGAACCTAAAGTAGGCGTTGTAGAGGGAATTCTTATTATATAGAAAAGACTTGCAAATGCAGCCAAAGCGGAACCGATAGCAAACGTAATCATTATTATCTTATCGACATTTACGCCCATCAGTCTCGCAGCTCCGCTGTCTTCGGAAACGGCAAGCATTGCGCGTCCTGTTTTTGTCTTCATTACGAAAATCTGAAGTGCCGCCATAATAACCGCGCCGACAATCAGAGTGAGAATTGTACCGACGCTGATCTCTGCGCCGAATATTTTGACCGTGTCAAAATTATAAATAGTAAACGATCTCGAAGTTGATCCGTAAGCAAGCTGAGCAATACCCTGCAGCAGGTTGCTGACACCGATAGCGGTAATCAAAACCGCAAGAGGAGACGCGCCCCTCAGAGGTTTATATGCCAGTTTCTCAACCAGAATACCCGTAACAGTACACACGACAATGGAAACACCAATCGCAATAAAAGGATGAACATGTAACATTAATGTGGAATAAATAGCGTACGCGCCTACCATTATAATATCGCCGTGCGCAAAATTAAGCATCTTAGCTATACCGTAAACCATAGTATAACCGAGTGCGATCAGAGCATAAACCGCGCCGAGGCTAAGTCCGTCTATTAGTATACTCATGAAACTCATAATAAACTCTCCAAACAAACCGCAGTCGGAGAAGAATATCTCATCTCCGACTGTGTTCAAGTATTAACTGCGAATAAATTACTTTTTAACGGTAACAACGATGGGTTCCTTGTTGGGAGCACCGTTTGCGTTCCAGGTCATGGTACCGGTAACTCCGGTGAATTTGAACGAAGAATCAAGAATTGCAGCCTTAACCTTTTCGCAAAGATCGGAAACGGAAATGTTAGCGTCCTTAATGTCCGCAGACTTCATAGCATTGTAGATAACATAAATAGCATCATAAGCGTCTGCTGCGAACTGGTCGGGAGCCGAACCGTATTTCTCGGTGAATTTGCTTACAAAAGAAGCAACTTTTTCATCGGTGCTGCTCTTATCGAAAGGAGTAATGTACTGAACTTCATTTGTAACAGAGCTGTCGATCTGCTCAGCAACGCCGTCAAGACCGTCGCATCCGAAGATAAGAGCATTTACGCCCTTAGCCGCACAAGCGCGCGCAACAAGACCTGCCTCGGTGTAGTAGAAAGGCGTGAAGATAGCGTCGCAGTCTTTAAGAGCCTCAACCTGAGTCGAGAAGTCCTTATTGTTCTCCTTATCGAACGGCATGGTGGTGAAAGATACGCCGAGCTTATCCATCTCACCCTTAAATGCTTCATAAATACCCGAAGAATACGTATCGGAAGTATCATAGATACAGCCGATCTTTGTCTTCTTGTACTCATTTACAAGCTTGTCCGCTGCAAGAATACCCTGGTCGGGGTCGCCGAAACAAACACGGAAGCCGTTATCACGGCCGGCAATGATATCGGCGTTTGAAGCAGAAGGAGTGATGAAGAAAAGATTATCGTCAACCGACTTTGCCGCAAAAGCCTCGCAGGATGCGCTGGTTACGGATCCGATGGAGATCTGCATACCCTCATCCATAAGCTGATCATAAGCGGTATTTGTCTCGGTTGCGTTCGCTTTATCATCCTTCATGATAAAGGAATAGTTAATACCGTTGATTCCGCCTGCTGCGTTGATTTCGTCAACTGCAAGCTGTGCTCCGCGCTGAACGGAAATGCCGTACTGTGAAGCGTCGCCGGTAAGAGGACCTGTACAGCCGACAACGATGGTGCCGGATGTATTTGCCGAATCAGACTTTGCACCCGAACTGTCCTCTTTGCCGGAGTTGGAAGTACATCCTGCAAAGCAGGTTACCGCAACGGCTGCGGCGAGAACTCCGCTGAAAACCTTTTTTAAACTTTTCATTTTTTTCTACCTCTTTTTTTAAGAAATAAAATATATTTCAGCTTTCGCTGTAAATACCTAAAAAACAAAAAACGGCTTTGCACATTGGGCAAAACCGAAGATTCCTGAAAATTTTGAATATAACGACCACGTTACACGAAAATCTGCGGGATAATCCCCGATCTGTCCGTAATTAATAAAATACACGAAACAGACGCGATCACGTACACCGTTGCAGCAATGATCGAAAAACCTGAAAAAACGAACAAACCTAAAATCAAGCCGACGAAAAGTGCCGAAAGGCTTATATGAAACATCGTTTTTCGTTTCTTTTTAATATATTATAGTTATATTATCACTCAATGTCAAACAATTTTTAAGAATTAATTTAACTTTGTAAAAACTGTCACATAGCGTATTTACAAAACATCTTTTGTTGTGAATAATTACAACAAATTAAGCAAAATTCCGTACATATTGCACATCAATTCTGACAAACAAGTTTAAAAATGTCGATAAACATACTATAGCAAAAGAGAGCCGAACCCCATAAGCCCAAAACGCACCGTCTCACGCCTCTGAGAACGGTTTTTCCCTTGAAATACGCCAGTATTCCTGCGGAAAAGAACCGTCCCCATAGACGCAATCCGCTGTATTTTGGGTGCGGAGCAGTTTTAAATCGGAGCAAC
>UQQT01000051.1 GCA_900543395.1 uncultured Oscillospiraceae bacterium
CACATTCTCGACAGTCTCACAGCTTGTCGAAAACTGCTTTTTCGACAAGCTGAGCGGGTTGTCCGAAAGGACAGCCCGCTGTTTTATGTTCCGTAATCAGGTTTTTTTGCTGTTGATAATCTGACGGATGATGTCGATTATGACCTTGAACATCTGTTTGAGCATTACGAGAATCGAAGCCGCAAGATTGCCTTTGCCCTGCTCGAACGTAAGGTACACGAGAATATTGGTGTCCTCGTTGATCTCGCTTATCGTGTAAATTCCGTGTTCGTCGGGCGTAAGCGTTTTGTGGTTAGCCTCAACTATGGCCATGGCGTTCGTATACTTGGGGTTGCCGTTCGCGTCGCGCTCGACTTCGACCGTAAACTTAAAATCAGCGCCGGGTTCTACGTACTGATCGTAGCCTTTGAGGGGCTGAATGTAGCATCCTTTGTTCTGAATCTCATACGAAATATAATACGTCTGATAGTCTCCGTCCGCTGCATACGCGACGACGGCGGGGAACGATACGAGCATGGTAAGAACGAGCAAAATCGAAATAATTTTTTTCATGGGATCTCCTCCGTTAAATCAATATACAATATTATTATAGCTGAAATAAACAAAAAATCAATACTTTATAAGCAAAAAAACCGCCTTTTGCATATTGAAATATTAAAATATATAAAATCTGTTAACAATAATATTTTTTTAATATTCTGTTGACTTTTTAAGTGCGAATGTTGTATATTATAAGGGTAAATAGACACAAGTACTTATTTTTATGAAAGAGGTTAGTACAATGGCTGATTTAGACCTTGGCAATAAGGAAGTAAACACCGAACTTGCCGAAAACACGGTGCCTGACGCCGATAAAAAAGGTAAGAAGGATAAGAAAGAGAAAAAAGAAAAGAAGCAAAAGCCCGAAAAAGAGCTTTCGCCCAAGAAGCAGGCTAAGCTTGCAAAGAAGGCCGAAAAAGCGGAGATCAAGGCTTTAAGAAAAGAAGCAAAGATTCATTCTCTTAAAATAGAGAAAAGACGTGCCCGCTGGACGAGATTTCTTGCGATAATTCTTATAATTGCCGTTCTTGCGACGACGGGCATTCTCGGCTATACGTTCTTAGGAATCCTCAACGGTTCGATAGGCTCCGGCAGTCCTGTCGAGACTCCTACGCAGAATAATTCGACGAATACTTCGACTCCGGCTAACACGACGCCGACTACGGCTCCGTCAAACAACAGCGCCGAGCCTGCTTCGAATGCCTCCTCCGGTGCTGCAAATAAGGATGCCGCTCCCGCAGACGCAGGCGATCTTTCGACTCCCGCAGGCGTAGTCGCTTACTATAAGACCGCTCATGCAAAGACTCTCGCGGAGGCAAAATCCATTTCGCGCGTTTATTCGAATACTCTCAATTATAACAGCGTTCTTGAAATCGGGGACAGCTCCGCTCTTGCAAAAATCGCCCAGTCTCTTATGGGTACGTTTATGAAAGAGGATACCTCGAAGATCGATTATACGGGCGGCGATATGGCTAAGGAATTTCCCGGCAAAAATGCACAGAATCTTACCGCCGACATGGTAAGCGAGGCTTCATGCAAGGATAACGGTGATACATACACTATCGTAATTAAAATCAACTCGACCGATCAGTCGCCCGACGACGGAACTAAAACTTCATGCATAGTCCCCGTTGTCGACGAAAAATCAATTACCGACGCTGCAGGCAGCATGGTTAAGCTCGAGGGTATTGCAAACGAATACGTAGGCGGTAACATAACTGCCACAATAGACAAGGCTTCCGGCAGAATCACTCATGTTGAGACGGACTGCCCCTCATACATGAAGTTCGCTAAGGCAGGCGTTGCGATTATAAGCGTAGATAACTGCCGTATCGGTCTTGAATATCAGACCAAGTGGGATGTAAACTATTAAGTCTGCAATTAAAATTCAGCAATAAATTCGGACGGAGAATGTAATTGTTCTCCGTCCTTTTTATCGCTGCAATGTGATTTTTATTTTATGTTTCGTCATTGAGCACAGCTTCGGCACACTTTATTCCGTCAACTGCGGCGGAGACGATTCCTCCCGCGTAGCCCGCGCCTTCTCCGCACGGGTAAAGCCCGCGTATATTCGTCTGCATGAATTCGTCCCTTAAAATTCTGACGGGGGATGAGCTTCTGCTCTCGGGTGCGGTAAGAACCGCGTCGGGCAGCGCGTAGTTTTTGAGTTTTTTATCAAATGCGACTATTGCCTGAGCTATCGTTTTCGTTACGTATTCGGGCAGTACGGTTCTTATGTCGCCGAGCCCGACTCCCGTCGGGCATGTCGGTCTGACTGCGCCGAGCTTCGTTGATTTTCTGTCGTTTAAAAAGTCGCCGACAAGCTGGGCGGGCGCAGTGTAGTCCCCTCCGCCCTGTATGAATCCCGCGCGTTCGATTTTTCTCTGAAGCTCGATACCCGCAAGCGGGTCGTCGCTGCCGAACGTACCGGGTTCAAGCCCTACGAGCAAAGCGGTATTTGCATTCTCGCCGCCGCGGGCGTATTCGCTCATTCCGTTGACTACCATTCCGCCCT
The DNA here is from genome assembly GCA_900543395.1 of uncultured Oscillospiraceae bacterium. Lineage (GTDB taxonomy): Bacteria > Bacillota > Clostridia > Oscillospirales > Acutalibacteraceae > CALACW01. The sequence continues at coordinate 2,555 of UQQT01000051.1, forward strand.
CCTCGCTCGAAGCCGCTACGACGGTGCCGCCCGGACACATGCAGAACGTATAACCGCCTCTGCCGTGCGGGGGATGATTCGACAGCTTGTAGTCCGCCGCGCCGAGCAGGGGATTATTCCACTCGGTTCCGTACTGCGCCTTGTTTATAAGCTCCTGCGGATGCTCAATACGCGTTCCGACGGAAAAAGCCTTCTGCTCCATTCTGACTCCGCTGTCAAAAAGCATTTTGACGGTATCTCTCGCGGAGTGTCCTATGCACAGAACGAGACAGTCGGTTTCTATATCCTTTACTTCGCCGGAAACCGTTGTATATTCAATTCCGTGAATGAAGTCGTTGGCGTAAATTATATTAGTAAGCTTACAGCCGAAATGCACCTCTCCGCCCATTGAAATAATGTCCTCGCGGATATTTTTAACGACTCCGCCGAGCTTGTCGGTGCCTATGTGCGGACGCGCGGAATACATAATATCCTCCGGCGCGCCGTGCGAATAAAGCTGATTGAAAACCTCTCTGACTCTGCCGTCCTTGATTCCCGTTGTCAGCTTGCCGTCGGAAAACGTACCCGCGCCTCCCTCGCCGAACTGAACGTTCGACTCGGTGTTGAGAAGTCTGTTTGCCCAGAAGCACTTAACGTCTTTCGTTCTGGTTTCAACGTCGTTTCCGCGTTCCAATATAATAGGACGAAGTCCCGCCTTTGCGAGGATCAGACCGCAGAACATTCCCGCAGGACCGAATCCTGCGATAACGGGACGAAGCGCGGATGTTCTTTTACACTCGGGAATAATATATTTATACCTTTGGCGGTACATGACCTTTTTTAATTCGAATTTTGAAGCGATATCCTCCTCGCCCGATTCAAGTTCGACGTCGACGGAGTAGATCATTTTAATACTATTCTTTTTCCTCGAATCTATCGATTCTCTCGATATCGAAAAGTAAGTAAAATCGTCGGGCGATACGCCTATTGTTTTCGCCGCTTCTTTTCTTAAAACGTCGGTATTTGCGCCCAACGGCAGCGATATTTCGTTTATTCTGAGCATTTATTTTTCTCCGATTATGTATTTTGCCGAGTACAGTCCCGCCGTTCTGCCCGAGGATATGCACCACGAAAGATTGTACCCTCCGCATTTCCCGTCAACGTCGAGAACTTCACCCGAAGCGAACAGTGACGGAATCTTTTTTGACTGCATTGTGTTGTAAAATCCGTCGGTAACGGCTCCGCCCGACGTGACCTGCGACATATTGAACGGTGCGGTTGATTTAATTATAAAATCCTCGTTCTTTATAATTCGGACGAGTTTTTTTATATCGTTTTCGCCGACGGTTTTTATTTTTGCCGACGGGGGTATTTCAGCTTTTTTTAATTTCGAAACGGCGAGCTTTTCATTCATAAAGCCCGACAGTACGCTTGCCGACGAAGCTTCGGGGTCGGCTGTTTTTCTTGAAAATATGAATTCGGTTATTTGTTTTTCACTCAATTCCGGAACGAGAGAAACCCTCGCCGTTACGCTGTTGCTTTTATTTAATAAAAGACGCGACGCACAGGCGGAGACCTCCATTGCGGGAATTCCCGACAGTCCGCAGTCGGTAAACTGAAGCTCACCGAACGATTTGTCCGCAGTTTTTCCGTTCATTAAAACCGACACGCTTCCCAAAGAGCGCACGCCCTTTAACGATTTGCCGCATTTTTCGAAAATCAGCGGTGTGAGCGCAGGGACGGGCGTTTTGATTTTTAAATTAAGAGATGAGAGAATATCAATGCACGAGCCGTCCGATCCGTGTGCGGGGGACGACATTCCGCCGCCCGATATTATAACGCAGTCGGCTCTGTATTTTTCGTTTAAAATAAAAGAACCGCCTTTTTGTTTTACGGAATTTATTTTTTCGCCGAGATGCGTTTTGATGTTTAAATTGTCAAGCTCGCGTTCTATCGCCTCGCGGACGGACGAAGCTCTGCCCGACATGGGGTAAATCCTGCCTGCATCCTCGGTTTTTGTTAAAATTCCGACTGATTTTAAAAATTCTTTATTGCTTTGAATTCCGAACAGGGAGAAAACGGATTTTATAAATTCGGGGTTGCCGTGATAGTTTTTATGAGAGCAGTCCTCGTTTAAAATGTTGCACCGTCCGTTACCCGTGACGAGCAGCTTTTTGCACACGTACGGGAGCGATTCGAAAATTACGATATTGCATTTAACGTTTTTTCTCTTAAAATAGCGTGCGGATTCTATCGCCGCCGAACAGCCTGATATTCCGCCGCCGATTATCGCAAGCGTTTTCATTTTGTCCCCTCCCGTTCGGTATTTAATACAGATATTGTACTCGTTATGTGAATTAGTGTCAAATATTATTTTAAAATTTTGTTATGTTTATTACTTGAAAAAACAGAAAACACATGATACAATACAATTGAACAGAAATATAAAAGAGAGGTGTCAATAATGGATCTGTCGGCATTTGTCGTATATCTCGACTACATTATTAAGATGATTAGTAAGTATCTTACCATCATACTTAAATATTTCGGTATAGATTGGGCGGAGGAAGACTCAACAGGCGGTTTCCTCTCCGGCTTCTTCAAATAATCTGAAATTTTAAACGTCCGTTTATGCGGGCGTTTATTTTTTGTATTACTTGGTTTTCTTGACATTGCGGTTGTGTATATAGTATTATATATATAAAGATTTTATAAATAATAAGGTCGGTGTTTTTTATGAAGCTATCGTTTCGTTGGTACGGTGAGGACGACGCCGTTACGCTTGAAAATATCAGACAGATTCCCGGTATGTACTCAATCGTTACCGCAGTGTACGACGTTCCCGTCGGCGAGGTGTGGAGCGAGGAGAGTATAATGAGAATCAAAAAGCTCACGGAGGCTGCGGGGCTTAAATTCGAAGTTATCGAGAGCGTTCCCGTTCACGAGGATATAAAGTCGGGACTGCCGGCCCGTGACAGATATATTGAGAACTACTGCGAGAATATAAGACGGCTCGCAAAGGCGGGCGTCAAGTGCATCTGCTACAACTTCATGCCCGTATTTGACTGGACGAGAACACAGCTCGACCACAAAAACGCCGACGGTTCGACCTCACTTGTTTACTATCAGGAGCAGGTAGACAAAGCCGATCCGCTCAAAACGGGTTCGGATATAACGCTGCCCGGCTGGGACGCGAGCTATACGAGAGACGAGCTTAAAGAGGTCGCGTCAAGATATATCAATATGAGCGAGGAACAGCTTTGGGATAATCTTGCTTACTTCCTTGAACGCGTTATCCCGGTCGCCGCGGAATGTGACGTTAACATGGCTATACACGAGGACGATCCGTGCTGGAGCATTTTCGGACTGCCGAGAATTATTACGGATGAAAAGAATCTCGACAGATTCTTAAAAATTGTCGACGATTCGCATAACGGCATAACGCTTTGTACCGGTTCGCTCGGATGCTCTGATAAAAACGACGTCGTTCACATGGCTGAAAAATACGCGAAAGCGGGCAGAATTCATTTCGTTCACATGAGAAACGTTAAAATTCTCGACAATGGATTCGAGGAGACGGCGCATCTCTCCGAGGCGGGAAGCCTTGATATGTACGCGATTATGAAAGCCTTGTACGATAACGGATTTGACGGCTACGTACGTCCCGACCACGGCAGAATGATATGGGGCGAGACGGGCAGACCCGGCTACGGTCTTTACGACCGCGCGCTCGGAGCCGTATATCTGAACGGTCTTTGGGAAGCTATCAGAAAAGGGGATAAATAAAAAATGAATTCGATTCTTGAAAAAATATATAAAATAGGAATAGTACCCGTCGTAAAGCTTGACGACGAAAAAGACGCTCTGCCTCTCGCCGCCGCGCTGTGCAGGGGCGGACTGCCCGTAGCGGAAATAACGTTCAGAACGTCTGCCGCCCGCGGAGCGATAGAAAAGGTTACGAAAGCGTATCCCGACATGCTCGTAGGCGCGGGAACCGTTCTTACATGCGAACAGGTCGACTCCGCAGTTGAAGCGGGCGCAAAATTTATAGTAACGCCCGGATTTAACAGAAAGGTCGTCGAACACTGCATTGAGATAGACGTACCGGTAACTCCCGGCTGCCCGACTTCTTCCGACATTGAAACGGCTCTTGAACTGGGACTTGACGTTGTTAAATTCTTCCCCGCGGAAAATCTCGGCGGACTTAAAATGATAAAGGCTCTCTCGGCTCCTTACGTCGGCGTTAAATTCATGCCCACCGGCGGAATCAACTCCGAGAATGTAAAGGATTATCTTGCGTGCGATAAGATTCTTGCCTGCGGCGGCAGCTGGATGGTCAAGGATTCGCTTATCAACGCGGGCGAATTCGATAAGATAGAGGCTATGACGAGGGACGCGGTAAATTCGCTTCTGTCGTTTAAATTCGACCACATGGCAATAAACTGCGAAAACGCGAGCAAAGCCGGCGGCGTTGCGGAACTGTTCTCACATATATTCGGATTCGAAAAGAGAGAGATTCCCGTAAGCTATTACTGCTCGGACGAAATAGAGGTTATGAAGTCAAACGCACGCGGAACTAACGGTCATATCGCAGTTAAGACGATCAACATTGACAGAGCCGTTTATCACCTTGCAAAAAGAGGCGTTAAATTCGATTACGATACGGCGAAATATGCGAAGGACGGAAAATTGAACTTTATTTATCTTGCCGACGAGATCGGCGGATTTGCGGTTCATCTTTGCTGAAAGGTGCGTACATAAAAATGCTTAAAAATTCTCTGAAGGCACATGTCGACGGCAGAGCCTGCGAAGATAATATTTATATAAGAAAGAATACGCGTTTTACCGTGATAACCGACCGTCTTATAAGGGTCGAACACTCAAAAAACGGCGAATTCTTTGACGAAGCCACGCAGACGGTGTGGTTCAGAAATTTGGGAAAAGTCGATTTTTCGGTAAAAGAGACATGCTCGGGCTGTCTTATAAAAACGGATAAAGCCGTGTTTTTGTATAATGATATGAAAAAGCGCGTCGAGAGTGTGACTTTTGTTCCGTCATATAAAACTGTCCCGGTTTCGAATAAAAACAATCTCGGCGGTACGGTCAGAACACTTGACATGACCGCAGGTATTGTCAAGCTCTCCGACGGTCTTATGAGCCGTGACGGCGTAAGCTTTTTTGACGACTCGGATTCGTTTGCCGTACTCGAAAACGGCGAGCTTAAAAAGAGGGATACAAAGGAGAGCGACGTTTATGTTTTTGCGTACGGAAACGATTATTCGTCCGCGCTTTGCGATTTTTATAAAATAAGCGGTAAAACTCCGCTCGTTCCGCGTTTTGCTCTGGGTAACTGGTGGAGCAGATACTACGCGTATACGCAGGACGGCTACGAAAATCTGATGAGCCGTTTTGAAAGTGAGAACATACCGTTTACCGTCGCGACGGTAGACATGGACTGGCACTGGGTCGACGTTGATGATATGATTCCCGACGAGAAAAAATCTACGCTCAATCCTTTTCAGTCGCTCGGATGGACGGGATATTCGTGGAACACCGACCTTTTCCCGGACTACAAGGGATTTCTTAAATTTTTACATAATAAAGGGCTTCACGTTACGCTGAATCTTCATCCGCGCGACGGAATAAGAAGTCATGAGAGAATGTACAAGGAAATGGCACTTGCAAACGGAATCGACCCGAGGACGAAAGAGGGCGTTAAATTCAGAATAGGCGATGCGAATTTTTGGAATACGTATTTCGATATAATTCACAAGCCCTATGAAAGAGACGGCGTCGATTTCTGGTGGATAGACTGGCAGCAGGGAACAAAGCTCGACGTTAAGGGACTCGACCCGCTGTTTGCTCTGAATCATTACCATTTTCTCGATAACGCCGAGGACGGCAGAATGCCCCTTATATTATCAAGATACGCCGGTCTCGGAAGCCACCGTTACCCGCTCGGCTTTTCGGGCGACTCTGTTATATGCTGGAATTCGCTTAAACTTCAGCCGTACTTTACTTCGACCGCTTCAAACGTCGGCTACACGTGGTGGAGTCATGATATCGGCGGTCATACTCTCGGTTACAGGGACGACGATCTTTACATAAGATGGCTTCAGTTCGGCGTTTTCAGCCCGATAATGAGACTTCATTCATCCTCCGACGATCTTTTGGGCAAGGAGCCGTGGATGTATAAGAGCGAAGCACGCGATATTGCTGTTAAATTTTTAAGATTAAGGCATAGAATGATTCCGTACCTTTATACCGCCGACATGAAAACGCACGAGACAGGCGAACCGCTTTGCCGCCCGATGTATTACGATTACCCCGACGAAAACGAGGCGTACGAATGTAAAAACGAGTACATGTTCTCGTCAGCTTTGCTCTGCGCTCCGATAACGGAGAAGCAGAATAAAAAATTCAACATGGGCAAGGCGGAGGTATGGCTCCCCGCGGGCAGATGGACGGATATTTTCACGGGCAGAATCTATCACGGCAATCAAAAGGTCACAATGTTCAGAGATCTTGATTCTTTCCCCGTACTTGCAAAAGAGGGTGCGGTAATTCCGCTGTCGGCAGACAAGGGAAATTCGTGTTCGAATCCCGAAAATCTCGAAATTCTAATATACAGAGGAAACGGGAAATACACACTTTACGAGGACGACGGCAAGACCGATTTCGAAAAACGCCACGCCCTTACACCGTTTAAGGTGACCGACGATTCGAGTAGGATTACGTTTACCGCGTCAAGTCCGACGGGCGACGTATCGGTTGTCCCGGAGAGGAGAAATTATATTCTCTCGTTTAAAGACATTAAAAGTGCAGATTTGTTTACCGTATTGAGAAACGGTGAAAAGACGGACGATTTCGAATATTCGTCGGACTGCAGTCATTTTACACTTTACATAAACGGCGTTACGGTTTTTGAAAAAATCGAGGTCGTAATCGATAAGTACATTCCTCTTGAAAATTCTCCGCTGTCAGAGAGAATAATAAACGTATTCTCCCGTATTCAGGCGCATACTCTTATTAAGGACGCGATGTACGCTCCGTTTAAGAACGTAAAAAGTGCATGTGACGTTAGAAAAATTATAAAACGCTCGGCTCTTTCCTCCGACGTTAAAGAAGCTTTGTACGAATGTACCGCCGAGTGATTAACGGGCGGAAAGATATATTGTATATAATATTATAATAATTATAAAGGCGGAATAAGTATGGATGTTAATACTGTTTGTCCCGGTTGTCTTGAAAAAACAGGAGTAGGCGACATTTGCCCGAGGTGCGGGTTCGACAGAAATTCACACAGAGATTCTAAATATCTGCCGTACGGCTATATTCTTTCGGGACGTTATCTTCTCGGCAGGGTTCTCGAAGAAAACGGCGACGGCATCACATATCTCGCCCTTGATACGGCGGATTCGACAAAGATACGCGTCAGAGAGTTTTTCCACGACGGACTTTGTTCGCGTAATTCGGAGAACGCTCTTGTAATCAGAAACGGCGACGAATTCAGATTCCGCGACGCGTTGGAAAACTTTAAAAGCCTATGGAAAAAGCTCGCTCATTTAAGAGGTATCAGCGCGATTGTTCCGGTATTCGACATTATCGAGTGCAATAATTCGGTTTACGCCGTATGCGAATACTATGATGATATAACGTTACGCGATTATCTTATGGATAACGGCGGATTCCTTACGTGGGAACAGGCAAAACCTTTGCTTATGCCCGTTTTGTCGTGCATAAAATCACTGCACGTCTCGGGGATCATTCATTACGGAATCTCGCCTTATACGATTCTCATGGGATCGGACGGCAAGCTTCGTCTGTGGGGCTTCAGCATTAAAGAGATTCGTCTTTTTAATAATACGTATGAGAATGAAATATATGAAGGCTACGCTCCGATCGAGGCTTACAATCCGTCGTTCGAATGTTCCGAGAGAAGCGACGTTTATTCTTTCGGCGCGGTACTCTACCGAACGCTTGTCGGCATTACGCCTATTGATTCGAAAATAAGATACACTAACGACCAGCTCGTTGTCCCCGCCGCCATTGCGGAGAAAATGCAGCCGTGCGTTATCAACGCGCTTGTAAATTCTCTCCAGGTTCTGCCCGAGGACAGGACGGTGAGCGTCGACCGCATGCGCGACGAGCTTCTCGCAACTCCGTCGGTTATTGAATCCGCGAATGAAAAACGCGAGGTGCCGTCAAAGGAACAGAAACCGCAGAAGAAAGAAAAAGTCGCCGTTACGGTCATCAGCAGAAGCGAGGACAGGGCGAACGCAAAGATGAAGATAGAACGTCTTGTATTCGCATGTATTATACTTGCAATGATAATTGTTTTTTCGCTTTTAAGCTTTACGGGCGTAATAACGTTTAACAAAAACGGTTCGGCTAACGGTGAAAATCCGTCCGACTCCGTTAAAGTGCAGGAGTCGTACATAACTGTTCCCAACTTTATAGGTCAGGATAAGGATTCGCAGGATTATAAAACGATGTATCCCGATCTCAATATTGTTTTTGAGCAGGCGGTAATTTCGTATACGCCCGAAAATAAAATCGTCTCGCAGAGCATTGCGGCGAATACCCGCGTGGCTCCGGGTACGCAGATAGTATTAAGCTACTACGGTCCCTCGGGTACGGTTGTAATTCCCGATCTTACGGGACTTACAAGCGAAGAGGCTTTGCTGACTCTCGGCAGTCTCGGACTTAATAACGTTAAAACGGTTGAAAAAAACAATGACAGCGGATATACGCAGAATACAGTCGCTTCGCAGACTCCCGAAAAGGGCGAAGTTCTTACCAAGGACGCAGAGATTGTTCTGTACGTATGGAGCGAGCCGAAAAGCTCGTCAAACGGCGGTACGAGTCAGCGGACGCAGAACGCAACTTCGATAATCGACAGCGTTTTCAGCGGTATCGGCAGTCTTTTCGGCAGGTAAATTATCATGGACTCCGTTGACGAGGAACGAAAAACCGGGAAGAAGAACGACAGGTATAAATTTGCTTTTGTATTCACGGCGGCGACTCTCGCCGTTTGCTGCACGATGCTGATTCTTCTCCTCGCAAACAGAAACGCAAAAAGCAAGATAAGCGTTATAAATTATGATACCGTTACAGTTTCGGCGGATGAAAATGCGGATTTGACAACCGCCGAACCCGATTCGGATATTCCGGACGGCAGAATCGATTTGAATTCATGCACGTCCGAACAGCTTTGCTCGATTCCCGGCATAGGTGAGAAAACCGCGCAGAAAATACTCGATTACAGAGATTCTGCGGGAGGCTTTTCATCCGTCGACGAGCTTATAAACGTAAAGGGAATCGGCGAGGTCAGGCTTGCAAAAATAAGGCAGTACGTTACGGTGGAAAATTAATGAAAATTTTTAAACATAAAAACGGAATTATCGATAATTCGTCCGTGAGAATAATGGGAATTCTTAATATAACTCCCGATTCGTTTTCTGACGGCGGACTCTATTTCGACTCAGCCGCAGCTTCGGCTCACGCGGATAAAATGATAGATGACGGCGCGGATATTATAGATATCGGCGCGATGTCTACCCGCCCGGGAAGCGAAAAAATAACTTTCGAACGCGAGATCGACAGACTCGAACGCGTGCTTTACGGGATTCGCGAAAAGTCGGATATTCCTATAAGCATTGATACCGTTTATCCGGAAACGGCGGATTTTGCACTCGAAAACGGCGCGGATATAATAAACGATGTTACGGGAGTTTTTAACGGCGAAATGGCTTCTGTCGCAAAAAAGCACGGCGCGGGCTGGATTGTTATGCATAATAAATCGTCGGACGCGGGCGATAAGGTCGATTATAAAAACGGGATTATTAACGACATTTCCGATTTTTTTGATATGATGATAAGCAAGTGCGTGAAATTCGGTATACCCGAGGAGAATCTCTGTCTTGATCCGGGATTCGGATTCGGAAAAAACACTGCAGAGAATATAGACATATTAAAAAACACGGATAAATTATCAGACAGAAATATAATGTATCTGACCGCACTTTCGAGAAAAAGATTTATAGGAGACATCACGGGCGAGACCGACGCGTCAAAGCGTGACGCGGGAACGCTTGCCGCAGATTTGCTTGCGTGTCTGGGCGGGAGCGACATTTTGAGAGTTCACGATGTTAAATCAACTCATGATGCCGTAGAAATTTTTGAAGCGTGGAGAAAGTGCAATGGATGAAATAATCATAAAAGGACTTAAACTGTACGCGTATCACGGCGTAAACCCGGAGGAAAAAGAGGACGGACAGAATTTTATTCTCGATATAGTTATGTCTGTTGATTTAAGCAAACCGTGCATGAGCGACAATATAGATGATTCGGTAAGTTACGCAAAGGTTATAAAGACAGTTTCGCGCGTTTTTTGCGCGGGAAAATATGATCTGCTCGAAAAGGCTTCGCAGGTTACCGCCGATGCGGTTATGAATGAATACCCGCAGGTCAAAGGGGTTACAGTTGAGCTGAAAAAGCCCGAAGCACCTATGAAAGCGGATTTTGATTATGTAAGCGTTAAAATAACGAGGTCGAGAACATGAAAGCAATTCTCGGAATAGGTACAAATATAGGCGAGCGGGAAAATAATATCACGCTTGCCGTCGAATCGCTTTCGAGACTTCCGTCGACGTCGGTCGAAAATGTGTCCGCAATGTACGAAACGAAGCCGTGGGGGTATACCGAACAGAACAATTTTGTGAATGTCTGCGTTATGCTCGAAACAAATTTGTCCCCGAACGCTTTGCTCGGGGCGTGTCTCGGTATTGAGTCGGCAATGGGCAGACTTCGCCCGTTTAAAAATTCACCGAGGATAATAGATATCGACGTTCTTTTGTATGAGGATATACGAATGAATACGGACGAGCTGAAAATTCCTCACCCGTTTATAAAGGAGCGGTCTTTCGTTCTTGTTCCGATGCATGATATTATATATAATAATAAATTCTTTTCATATGATATATCGGACGCATACGAAAAATGCGATAAATCCGAGATAATAAAAAAAATATAAAGAATCATTTTTTCGCCTGTCCGGCTGTGACGGGCGTATTTTTTTATGTTTGAATCAGGACAAAAAAGAATTATTCAAATAAAATAAAGACGATAAAAAAGGACATTATATTGTGTAAAAATGCTGTTTTTAGTCGGAATCACAAGATATAGTACATGGCAAAATTGACCCTCACAAGAAACACCCGGGCGCGTTTGCGAAAGGTTAAGAAATTGGGTCAAAAGGTGTTGACAAGCAAAAAAAAGTGTGGTAATATATGCAAGCCGTTTGAGGA
>UQQT01000052.1 GCA_900543395.1 uncultured Oscillospiraceae bacterium
AGAACGCCCAGCTTCCAGAGCTCTTCGTTCAAATCCGCCATATATGCGGCGACTCTCGGTTTTATAACGCCGAAATAGTGATCGTCCATCTCCTGACCCTTGGGAGGCTTCGCGCCGAAAAGAGTTCTGCCGGTGAACATCAAATCCTTACGCTTTTCATACATAGCCTTATCGACAAGGAAGTATTCCTGCTCGGGACCTACAGAAGTGCGTACGCATTTTACGTCGGTATTTCCGAATAATTTTAATATTCTCAAAGCCTGCTTGTTAAGAGCCTCCATTGATCTTAACAGCGGAGTCTTTTTGTCGAGAGCCTCTCCTCCGTACGAGCAGAACGCCGTGGGGATGCAGAGCGTTTTATCCTTTATAAATGCATACGAAGTCGGATCCCATGCGGTGTAGCCTCTTGCCTCAAAGGTCGCGCGGAGTCCGCCCGAGGGGAAGCTCGACGCGTCGGGCTCGCCCTTTATAAGCTCCTTGCCGGAGAATTCCATTATAACTCTGCCGTCGGGAGCGGGAGAGATAAAGCTGTCGTGCTTCTCCGCCGTAATTCCGGTAAGAGGCTGGAACCAGTGAGTGAAATGAGTCGCGCCGTGCTCGACCGCCCAGTCCTTCATTGCAAGAGCGACTGCGTTGGCAACGTCGTTTTTAAGGCTCGCGCCCTCGTCTATCGTCCTTTTGAGCGACGCGTAAACATCCGCCGAAAGAGTAGCCTTCATTACTCTGTCGTCAAATACGAGACTGCCGAAATAATCAGATACTGTAGTCATAATGTTTTCTCCTTTTCAATTCCTTTTCAATTCATTTTCTGCAAATAAAGAACGGGACAAGGGCGTGCTCCGATATAAAATACCGGCATAGGACGCCTTTGTCCCGTCTTAACTTTTACCCATAAAAGAGAAAGCGTCCCAGAGTCCGAAACTCTGAGACGCCTTTGTCTCTATGCGTTGAATTATACTCGTTTTTCGCCTTTTGTCAACCCCTTTTTCACAAAAAAATTCAATTTTTTTTTGTGGGAATTGACGAAGACAAAATCAGAAAATTTGAAAAGTCATGATTTATGGGTATAAATATTATTGAAAAGTCATTTTTACCTATATTCCGATTTATTACATTATGTTTTTTAATCTAAACGGAGAAAACGGCTGTGTGAATTGACAAACGGTTTTTTTAGTGATAAAATACGATTCATAGCAGAGCAATGACGTTCGTTCCGAGGGGATAACAGCCCCTCGGAACGAACTTTTTTATTTGCCGCACAAATACTCTGTTCTTTTTATACTAAACAAGAATCGGTGATACCTATGTTACTTGAGGGACAGGTCAGGATTCCGTCGGGATGCGCGATATCCGCGATGATTTCACGCGACGGAAACAAAATGACCGGTGAGAAAATAATCAAAAGCATGATTCCCATGCACGACCGTTCGAACGGACTCGGAGGAGGATTCGCAGGCTACGGAATTTACCCGGACTACGCGGAATTCTACGCGCTTCATATATTCTACACGGACAACGAGTCAAGAGTCGAATGCGAGCGGTTTTTAAAGGACAGCTTCGAAATCGTCAAGGCCGAGAACATTCCGATACGAAAGCTTCCCGAAATTACGGACGTTCCTCTTATATGGCGGTATTTCGTCGCTCCGCTGTCGTCGGTGCTGTCGAGATTACAGCTTGACGAAAAGGAATACGCCGCGCGCACGGTCATGAATATAAACACGCGTTTCGAGGGTGCGTACGTGTTCTCCTCGGGCAAGAATATGGGCGTGTTCAAGGCTGTCGGCTTCCCCGAGGACGTCGGCAGATTCTATAGACTTGAGGAGTATTCCGCCTACTCATGGACGGCGCACGGCAGGTACCCGACAAACACGCCCGGCTGGTGGGGCGGAGCGCATCCGTTCGCACTGCTCGACTATTCGATAGTCCACAACGGCGAGATATCCTCCTACGACGCGAACCGCCGTTATGTCGAGATGTTCGGCTACAAATGCACATTGCAGACCGACACCGAGGTTATAACCTATATTGCCGACTACCTTTTAAGACGGCAGGGACTGACGCTCGAGGAAACAGCCTCGGTTATCGCCGCTCCGTTCTGGAGCACGATTGAGTCAAGACCTCCGCTTGAAGCCGATCAGTTAAGCTATTTAAGAAAAATCTATCCAGGACTTCTTATAACAGGTCCGTTTTCAATAATTCTCGGATTCGAGGGCGGACTTATGGCTTTAAACGACAGGCTGAAGCTCCGCTCCATGGTCGTCGGCGAAAAGGACGACATGGTTTACATTGCGAGCGAGGAATCCGCAATCCGCGCAGTCGAGCCCGACGTCAGAAGCATCCGCGCGCCGATGGGCGGAGAACCCGTTATCGTCAAAGTAAAGGAGGGCGCGTACTGATGGGACTTGATTATATTATTCCCGAATATGAGGTTGTAAGAAACCGCGAACGCTGTACCTCGTGCCGTATATGCGTAAATCAGTGCTCGAACGGCGTACATATATTCGATTCGAAAACAGGGCTTATGAAGTCGGACGAATCAAAATGCGTCGACTGCTTAAGATGCGTTTCGTTCTGTCCCGAACACGCTTTGAAAATCATAAAAAACGACTGCACGTTTAAAGAAAACGCAAACTGGACAGAGAGCGCGGTAAACGAAATTTATAAACAGGCGAGCAGCGGCGGAGTTCTTCTCTCGTCCATGGGAAACCCGAACCGGGCGCCCGTCTATTTTGACAGAATATTAATAAACGCTTCGCAGGTCACAAATCCCCCGATAGACCCGCTGAGAGAACCCATGGAGACAAAAGTATTCTTAGGCAAGAAGCCGTCGAATATAAAACGCCGTCCCGACGGGAGGCTCGACACGTCGCTTTCCCCCCAGCTTGAACTCTCCATGCCGATAATGTTCTCTGCAATGAGCTACGGCTCGATAAGCTACAACGCGCACGAAGCGCTGGCGAGAGCCGCCAAAGAATTAGGAATATTATATAATACCGGCGAGGGCGGACTGCACGAGGATTTCTATGTCTACGGAGAAAACACGGTCGTACAGGTCGCCTCGGGACGCTTCGGCGTTCATGAGAAGTATTTAAACGCGGGCGCGGCTATCGAAATTAAAATGGGACAGGGCGCAAAGCCCGGTATAGGCGGACATCTGCCCGGTGCGAAAATCGTCGGCGACGTTTCGAGGACGAGAATGATTCCCGAGGGGTCAGATGCGATCTCACCCGCTCCGCACCACGATATATATTCAATCGAGGATTTAAGACAGCTCGTTTATTCATTAAAAGAAGCTACGAATTATAAAAAGCCGGTCATTGTAAAGGTCGCCGCAGTTCATAATATCGCCGCCATTGCAAGCGGAATAGCTCGAAGCGGAGCGGATATAATTGCAATCGACGGCTTCAGAGGAGGTACGGGAGCCGCGCCGACGAGAATCAGGGACAACGTGGGAATTCCCATTGAGCTTGCGCTGGCATCAGTCGACAAGAGACTGCGCGACGAGGGCATCAGAAACAGCGTGTCGCTGATAGCCGGTGGCAGTATACGTTCGTCGGCAGACGTTGTAAAAGCCGTCGCGCTCGGAGCCGACGCGTGCTATATCGCGACCGCCGCGCTCGCAGCGATGGGATGTCACCTGTGCCGGAAATGTCAGACCGGCAACTGTAACTGGGGCATAGCCACGCAGAAGCCCGAGCTTGTAAAAAGGCTCGACCCGGACGTATCGGCGCAGAGACTTGTAAATCTGCTGACCGCGTGGAGGCGCGAGATAATGGAGCTGATGGGCGGAATGGGTATAAATTCGATTGAGGCTCTGCGCGGAAACCGGCTTATGTTAAGAGGAGTCGGAATGACGGAAAAGGAGCTCGAAATTTTGGGCATTTCGCACGCGGGAGAATAAAATTGTTTTTGATATGCATACTTGACAACGGTATGCTTTACGGCGTAAAATGTTATACGGAGTTAAGTTTTTTTAATTTTGCCCCGTATTCACAGCCGTAACGACGGAGGATACGGAATATGACTGTTATAGACGCAAAAGGACTTGATTTTACACAGCTGAACGAGGCTCTTAGAAAATCCGATTCGGACTGTAAAATAATCGACTGTCTCGGTCAGCGGTTCATCGCCGCCGGCATGAGCGATATAAGGCTTTCAATATACGGAATTCCCGGGAACGCGCTCGGCGCATATCTTACGGGAGCCGACATAACCGTAAATTCGAACGCACAGGACGCTGTCGGCGACACAATGAACGGCGGACGGATAGTGATTCACGGCAACGTCGGCGACGCGGCGGGCTACGCGATGCGCGGAGGCGAAATTTTCGTCAGAGGCAACGCCGGTTACAGAGCCGGAATTCACATGAAGGCTTATAAAGAAAAAATCCCCGTAATCGTAATCGGGGGCAGAGCCGGAAGCTTTTTAGGCGAGTACCAGGCAGGCGGACTGATTATAGTTCTCGGATTAAACGACGACAATAAGCCGATAGTCGGCAATTTCCCCTGCACGGGTATGCACGGCGGAAAAATGATTCTGCGCGGAGACTGCAAAAATATTAAATTTCCCCGTCAGACCTCGCAGGAAAAGGCTCGAGAAGCAGAGATTGAATTAATTAAACCCTATATAAAGAAATACTGCGAGCTGTTCGGCGAGAATTACGATAAATTAATAAACGACGAATACACGCTCGTCACGCCCGACTCGAAAAATCCGTACAAGCAGATGTACGTTGCAAATTAAAATTTAATTATTGAAACGATGAATAAAGCAGGTTAATTTACGCTTATATATTTGGGAGGATAAAAAAATGACGAAGTATATTTTTGTTACCGGAGGCGTTGTCTCCGGTCTCGGAAAAGGAATTACCGCGGCGTCACTGGGCAGACTGCTCAAGTCAAGGGGACTTAAAGTCGCGGCGCAGAAGCTCGACCCGTACATAAACGTCGACCCCGGCACCATGAGCCCGTATCAGCACGGCGAGGTTTACGTTACCGAGGACGGCGCGGAAACCGATCTTGACCTCGGGCACTATGAGAGGTTCATCGACGAGAATCTGAACAGATTTTCGAATCTTACGACCGGCAAGGTCTACTGGAATGTCCTTAATAAGGAGAGACGCGGAGAATATCTCGGCTCTACGGTTCAGGTTATCCCCCATATTACGAATGAAATAAAGGAATTCGTTTACAGAGTCGGCAGACAGACCGACGCCGACGTCGTTATCACCGAAATCGGCGGAACGATAGGAGATATCGAATCCCAGCCGTTCCTCGAGGCAGTCAGACAGATATCTCTTGAAGTCGGCAGAGAGAACAGCCTGTTTATTCACGTTACGCTCGTTCCGTTTTTAAGCGGTTCGGACGAACACAAGTCAAAGCCCACCCAGCACTCGGTCAAGGAGCTTCAGGGAATGGGAATCAACCCGAATATAATAGTATTAAGATGCGACGAGCCCTTAGAGGATTCTATATTCAAGAAAATATCGCTTTTCTGCAACGTTAAGCCCGACTGCGTTATCGAGAATATAACGCTTCCGTTTTTGTATGAGGCTCCTCTCATGCTCGAAAAGGCGAATTTCTCATCTGTCGTCTGCCGTGAGTTAGGCATTGACGCGCCCGCGCCCGATCTTGCGGAGTGGACGGATATGGTTGAGAGAATCAAGAACAGAGACGACCATGTTAAAATCGGACTTGTCGGCAAGTACGTTCAGCTTCACGACGCATACCTGTCCGTTGCGGAGGCAATGCGCCACGCGGGCTACACGCTCAACACTCACATTGACATAGAGTGGATAGATTCGGAGACGATTACGAACGACAATTACACGTCCGTTCTCGGCGGTCTTGACGGAATCATCGTCCCCGGCGGATTCGGAGGCAGAGGAATCGACGGAATGATTCTTGCCGCAAAATTCGCAAGAGAGACGGATATCCCCTACTTCGGCATTTGCCTCGGCATGCAGATTGCCGTTATCGAATACACGAGAAACGTATGCGGTATCCCCGACGCGAATTCGGGCGAATTCGACGAGCTCGGCAAGCACAAGGTCATCGACTTCATGCCCGGACAGAGCAACGATATCGACAAGGGCGGTACATTGAGACTCGGCGCGTATCCCTGCGTTATCAAAGAGGGTACGACGATGGAGCGCTGTTATAATTCGAATAATATTTCCGAACGCCACCGTCACCGTTATGAATTCAATAACGATTACCGCGAGATTCTGACGTCAAACGGACTGACACTTTCGGGACTTTCGCCCGACGGCAGACTCGTAGAGACGGTCGAGATTACAGACAGAGATTTCTACGTCGGAGTTCAGTATCACCCCGAGTTTAAGTCTCGTCCCAATAAGGCGCACCCGCTGTTCAAGGGCTTTATAGCAGCCGCGCTCAAGCACGCAAAAAAATAATTCTTATACGTAATTTATTTTTTTCGGTGATAGGTGTGCAGAAGTCAGTGAGCGGAAATGATTTTGTTCGGATTCTGATGATAATTAAATTGAAATTATTGTAAAAACTTTCTGTCTTTACCTGCATAAACAGCTTATGTTTTAAAATGATTTGAATTATTGTTCAAGAGGAGAAAACATGAAATTTACAAAAATGCACGGGCTCGGAAACGATTATCTTTACGTATATTCGACCGAGGAACCGAAAAACCCCGAAGAGCTTTCGATTAAGCTTTCCGAACGTCATTTCGGCGCGGGAAGCGACGGTATGATATGGATTCTGCCGTCAAAAACCGCAGACTTTAAAATGCGTATTTTCAACGCCGACGGAAGCGAGGCAATGATGTGCGGAAACGGTATCAGATGTGTGGGCAAATACGTCTACGACAAGGGCTATACCGATAAGACCGAAATCACGGTAGAGACGCTTTCGGGCATTAAAATTCTTAAATTAAACGTCGAAAACGGCAGGGTTTCGTCAGTCAGGGTCGACATGGGCAAAGCCGTTGTCGGCAAAAAGAATAAAATTGAGGTTCTCGGCGAAACCGTCGAATACGTACCCGTTTCAATGGGCAATCCTCACGCTGTCGTATTTGTCGAAAACGCAGAAAACGCTCCGCTTACAACGACGGGTTCGGCTATGGAGAGGCACGACGCCTTCCCCGGCGGAGTCAACGTCGAATTCGTAAGCGTTATAAATAAAAATAAAATCCGAATGAGAGTCTGGGAGCGCGGAAGCGGTATCACCATGGCGTGCGGAACAGGCGCGTGCGCGTCCGTTTCGGCGGCTGTCAGTCTCGGCTTCTGCCCGGCTGACGAGGATGTTGAGGTCGTGCTCGACGGCGGTTCGCTGTTTATAAGCGTTTCGTCGGATTATTCGGTAACAATGACAGGCCCCGCCGCCATGATTTACGAAGGAGAGACCGTAGATGATTAAACCAAACAGGCATTATTCAGAGCTTAAAAGCTCATATCTTTTCTACAATATCGCACAGAAAACAAAGGCGTATACGGATTCAAACCCCGGAACGCATTTATTAAGACTCGGTATAGGCGACGTTACGCTTCCGCTTTGCAATGAGGTTATCACCGCGCTTCACAAGGCTGTCGACGATCAGGCGGACAAATCGACTTTTCACGGTTATATGCCCGAATGCGGAGCCGATTTTTACAAGGACGCCGTTCAAAATTATTATAAATCAAGAGGAATCGACCTCGAAAACGACGAGGTATTCGTATCCTCCGGAGCAAGCGACGAACTGGGCGATATCCTCGACTTATTCGATTCGGACAACACTACGCTCATAATGGAGCCCGCATACCCCGCGTATGTCGACGCAAATATTATAGCGGGTCATAAGATAATCCACTTCCCCTCCGACGCATCGGTAGGCTTCGCACCCGTTCCCGATAAGGACGTTAAGGCGGATTTGATTTATATCTGCTCGCCCAACAACCCGACGGGCGCGGTATTTACGAAAGAAAAGCTCAGACTTTGGGTCGACTACGCGAACAAAAACGGCTCGATTATCATTTTCGACGCGGCATACGAAGCGTTTATCGAGGAGGAGGGACTTCCTCACAGCATTTACGAAATCGAGGGAAGCCGTACCTGCGCTATCGAGATAAGCTCGCTTTCAAAGACTGCGGGATTTACCGGCACGAGATGCGGATATACGGTTATTCCGAAAACGCTCGAACGCGAGGGGATGAATTTCAACGCCATGTGGGTACGCAACCGCACGACTAAGACTAACGGCGTTTCGTACATTCTCCAGCGCGGCGGCGCGTCTGTATTTACAGAAAACGGACTTAAAGAAATTCACGAAAACATAGCCGTTTACAAGCGCAACGCGAAGGTGCTGATGGACGCTCTCGACGAGCTCGGAATATGGTACTGCGGCGGCAAAAACGCGCCGTATATCTGGTTCAGATGCCCCGGCAATATGTCAAGCTGGGAGATGTTCGATTTGCTTTTGAACAAGGCGCAGATCGTCGGCACTCCGGGCGAGGGCTTCGGCAAATGCGGAGAGGGATACTTCAGGCTCTCCATGTTCGGAGATCCCGACGACACAAGGGAAGCTGCAAAGAGAATGAAAGAACTGCTTAAATTTTGACATGCTGAAACGATTTCGCGTTTCTTTGCGTTAAAAAAATAACAGATTTATTCGCCGACTGCAGTTTATCACACAAATTTAAACCGGAAAAACACCCGAGGGTTTAAAATCCTCGGGCATTTTTCGTTTTTGTATTGAAAATGAAAAGGGAAAAAAGGAAAAAACAGAATCGTTAAATTTAATCGGGACGAAAATCATTCGACCTTTTTCGAGTTTGCATAAATGCTGTGCATTCTGTCGTCGTCGAAATGCTTGTCGAGGTACATTTCTATGCTGTTCTTTGCGGGAACGCCCGCGTCTCGCCTGTTCATTCTCGTCGCCGCGGCGGCGGATAGAACGGAGTCGTAAATAAAGAACATGCAGAACGCGGCAACAAGGACATTGCCTATATTTGCCGGAACAAAATCGCACAGCCTGTCAGTAAGAGGCATGAACACTCTGACCCAGAACACGCCGAGCACGCCCCAGAAAAGCGAGTACAGCAGGCATACTCTGCCGTTTATATTAAGCGGGAGATTGCTGTAATCCCATGCGACGGAGCCGAAAACGATCTCCTGTCCGAGCGAGCATATATATTCCGCGGCGGAGCCGACGACGAATGCGACGGCAAAAATCTGATACCATTTACAATCCTCGAAATGGTAGAGAACGAGTGACAGGAGCACTCCGCCCATGCCGTATGCCACGCTCAAGGGTCCGTATACGAGCGATTTTCTGCTCTCTATGAACCCGTGCCTTATATAGCACCATGCCGTTTCAGCGGCGAATCCGATAACACAGCAGGCGGCGAATATCGCCACAAGTCTGTTGAATCCGATTGCTTTTACTGCCAAACCGCGTTTCATAAAAGACGCCTCCGAATGTTTATCTTACATTCATGATAATAATATTATCATATGAACTGATTGTAAACATGGCAGTATTCTGTATAAAAAATTGTCATTTGTATATTAAACATGCTATATAATAAAAATCGGAGCGCGTCAAACAGCTTCGTAAAAAATAAATTCAGATAATAAACGGCGGCAGGACAGGATAACCGTCTCGCCGTCGAATAATAGTATTTAACAAATGTATAAAATATATTCTCTGCCGTCATTCGGCATGACGCTTTCCGAACAGAATGCAAAACGGACAGACCCGAGCCGTACCGCCCTGCTTTGTGCTTTACAGAAGAATCTCCGAAAGTCTTTCTGCCGTTCCCTCTTGCGCAATGGCGCAAAGACTGTGCGCGTCCGTGCCTACGCAGAAATGGACGCCGATTTCCTTTCCGATTCGGAACATCCTGCGCGAAAAATCGGGGAACGAAAAAACAGTAGGAGTATGAAGCTCCCAGCTGCATTGGGCGCGTTCGCCCTTTTCAAGGATGTCGCCGAGCTCGTTGTCCGTTATTGAGGCGAGCACGGCTTTTTTTTGCTCCTCGTTGAAAAAATCCATTTTTGTCGGCGAAAACGGATGAGCTATGTTGTCCGCACGATCCGTTTCAAAAAGCGCGTTAAGCACCTTCAGCTCATGCTCGGCATAACCGCGGGGGCTTCTGTCCTCGGGCTGTTCCCAGCATTTAAGATGATAATGAACGTGGGAGTATGACGCGAAATCAAGCAATTTGTCAACCTCGTACGGCGCGCCGTAAAGCCCAACTCCGTATGCAGAAAGCTCCGCTCCTATCAGAACACGCACGGGGGTATCGATGGTTTCGAGCTGTTTTTTGTATTTATAATAATCTTCCGATACGTTTCTGTCGTCATCCGGACCGGAGTGATCCGTAACAGCAAGCGTGGTAATCCCGTTTTTCTCCGCAGTTCGAATCATCGCTTCAAGCGTCATCTCCTTCTTTGCGCAGGCTGAAAGAACAGAGTGAGTATGCATGTTCGAGCGGACAAGCTCCGCGGGATCATATGTGCGGTCAAGAACAAACAATGCAATGTCTCCTTTATTGTTTTCCGGCGGTCTGCAAAGGGCTTTGCCGTGATGTCAAAATCGGAATAACGACGGCAGACGCGTAAGCTAATCCGGAAGCCTGTTAAAAACCGCCGGCTTCATTATTATTTTTCAATCATAGATTCGCCCGTCATTTCCTTAGGCAGGGGAAGTCCCATGATTTCGAGCATGGTGGGTGCAAGGTCTGCGAGTCTGCCCGTCTTTTTAAGCTTGCAGGGATAGCCGACAATGCACAGAGGAACGGGATTCGTCGTATGAGGCGTAAACGGCTTGCCGTCGGGGCCTATCATCTCGTCGGCGTTGCCGTGGTCGGCGGTGATGAGAACAGCTCCGCCCATGGAAAGAGCCGCGTCGCATACTCTGCCTACGCATGTATCAACAGCTTCGACAGCCTTTACGGCGGCGTCGAATACGCCCGTGTGACCTACCATGTCGCAGTTTGCGAAGTTGAGAATTACAACGTCGTATTTGCCGGATTTTATCTGCTCGCAGACGGCGTCGCATACCTCGTACGCGCTCATCTCGGGTTTAAGGTCAAACGTCGGAACGTCGGGAGACTGAATCAGTATTCTGTCCTCGCCCTCGAACGTCTTTTCCTCGCCTCCGTTGAAGAAGAACGTTACGTGCGCGTACTTCTGCGTTTCGGCGATACGAAGCTGAGTTTTATGATTTACCGCAAGATACTCGCCCATTGTCATTTTAAGCTCCTCGGGCGGAAAAGCTACGCTCACGTTGGGCATCGTCTCGTCGTACTGGGTCATGCAGACGTAGTTAAGCGGGAAGAAGCCGTTCCTTCTTTCGAATCCGTCAAAGTCGGGGTCGACGAAGGTTCTGGTGATCTGTCTGGCTCTGTCGGGACGGAAGTTGAAGAATATAACGGAATCGCCCGATTTAACCGTACCGTCTTTATCGATAACCGTCGGAACGATAAATTCGTCGGTAACGCCGTTTTTATATGATTCCTCGACGGCGCTTACGGCACAGTCTGCCTGAATGCCCTCGCCGTAAACCATGGCGGCGTACGCCTTTTCGACTCTGTCCCATGCAAAGTCTCTGTCCATGGCGTAGTATCTGCCCTCGACGGTGGCGATTTTGCCGACTCCGAGTTCACTGCACTTATCGTAAACATCCTTTAAGAAACCCGCGCCCGAGGTTACGGAAACGTCCCTGCCGTCCATGAGGCAGTGAACATAAACCTTGTCAAGCCCGCGTTTCTTTGCCATTTCGAGAAGTCCGAAAAGGTGATGAATGTGCGAATGAACGCCTCCGTCGGAGAGAAGTCCGATAAGGTGAAGAGCCTTGCCGTTCGACTTCGCCTTGTCCATAGCGTCGCAGATGGGTTTGTTGTTTAAAATCTCGCCGTCGTCGATAGCCTTTGAAATCTTAACGAGCATCTGATAAACGACTCTGCCCGCGCCGATATTGGTATGACCGACCTCCGAGTTTCCCATCTGTCCGTCGGGAAGTCCTACGTCGAGTCCCGACGCGCCGATAGTCGTAAACGGATTTTCATTAAAAAGCTTTGTAAGATTGGGAGTTTTTGCGGCCTTAATGGCGTTTCCGTTTGTTTCCTCACGGATGCCGAAGCCGTCCATTATGCATAATACAACAGGTTTTTTCATGTTATTTTATTTTCCTTTCAATAAAATAATTTGCTCTGCAAATTATTCGAGTGAACAGTGTTCGGTGAGCAGCAGACAGTGTCTGCTCAAATCTTTATTTTTAAACTATCCCGCGTCGGAGATTGACGAATATTCGTTATTATCAAAGCGGGTATAATCAACGTTTTCGAAGAAAACGAAACCGGACGTCTTTACTGTTACTTTAATAGCTTATAATCGTAAATTATTTACGGGCGAATTTGCATCCGCCCGTTCCTTTTACTTTGATGCAGCCTTAACGATAATCGAGAAGTCCTCTGCCTTGAGCGAAGCTCCGCCGATAAGTCCGCCGTCGACGTTGACCTTGGAAACAAGCTCGTCGGCGTTCTTTGCGTTCATGGAACCGCCGTACTGAACGGTTACTCTCTCCGCGGCGTCCCTGCCGTATGCCTCTGCGATAGCGGCGCGGACAAAGCCGTTGCCCTCGTCAGCCTGGTCGGCAGAAGCGGTAACGCCCGTGCCGATAGCCCATACGGGCTCGTAAGCGATTATAACGTTCTTGAGCTGATCCTCGGTAACGTTGGTAAGAGCCATCTTCGTCTGATATTTAAGAAGAGTCTCGGTGTAGCCGAGCTCTCTCTGCTCGAGAGTCTCGCCTACGCAAACGATAGCCTTGAAGCCTGCGTTGAGAGCCGCAAGCGTGCGGAGATTAACGGTCTGATCGGTTTCGCCGAAGTATGTTCTTCTCTCGCTGTGACCGATAACGACGTACTCAACGCCCGCTTCTTTGAGCATAGCTGCGCTTACTTCGCCGGTGTATGCACCGGACTCTTTATAATGTATGTTCTCGGCGCCGATACGGATGTTAGAACCCTTAGCCGCCTCGACAGCCGCGGGGATGTCAATGAACGGAACGCAGAGAACTACGTCGCAGTCTGCGTCCTTAACGAGGGGCTTCATCTCCTCGATGAGAGCCTTAGCCTCGGAGGGTGTCTTGTTCATTTTCCAGTTGCCGGCAATGACAGCTTTACGAAGTGCTTTATTCATAATTTAACGAACCTTTCATATTGAATTGAATTTCATTATTGTAAGATATAATGTTTTTATAAAAACACATATCAATATCGCGTAAGCAATATAAAATCCGCGGGTTTCCGAAGGCAAAATCATAATTAAAAATTTCTGCCCTTACCCCGGGAATACAATGTCTTACCTACATATATTGTTTATTCTTTAAAAAGTTGAATTTTTATTTAAACACGGGGATAGGAAAAAACGTTTGGAATGGATTAACCGAACCGAAAACGTCGTCCTAAACGGCGTTTGAGGCTTGCCCGACGGCGTACGTGAAGTACCTGTACTCTGTACTGCCTAAAATCTTACAAG
>UQQT01000053.1 GCA_900543395.1 uncultured Oscillospiraceae bacterium
CCGAAATCATCAGGTTTCGGGGCATTTCATTAAAAAAATCAAAATATGTTTGCAAATGATCAATAAAAAACTTTTTTCTGATATAACAAAACATAATGTGTCTTTAAGGCGTGGTTCAGGTGCTTTATCGACAGTCTGAAGGGCGTACCTTTCGGTACGCCCTGTATTTATAATATGCGTTAAGCTTCGTCAATCGGTTTATTCTCTCTTCTCTTTTTTATCCTTTTGGAAATTGCAGAGCATACCGCAAGACAAATAATTCCGAGCAGTACGGAGTCAAGCACATATATTATTAAATAAAACGGTCTTACTCCGGGATTGCTTTCAATGAGCAGTTTATGCGGTGAGCCGTAAGATGTTATCACATAGCCTATGATATACGCGACGGTCTGATGGCACAGGTACACGGACATGCTCAGCTTTCCGAGCAGTGCGAAAATCGGACGGTTGAAAATCGGTGCGGTCAGCGACATATTGCTTGCCGATATTACCACGCAGACGAAGAACGCAAATATTACGGTCGGGGCAAGATTATGTTTGTTTCTGTACAGCGCGAATATCGCAAACGCCATTACGGCAAATTCGAGAAGTGTGAACAAAACGCCGACGGAGCGTTTGTTTTCGATTTTTTTGATTCTCTCGCACAGCGCGTACGCCGTCGAACCGAGGCACAGCCCCGCTATGCTTCTTAAAAAACCTTTGGTTACGATATAGTACCATTTGTCGGGGTCTCCGATATATCCGTCCTTTTTAAGCATGACGGAGTATAAAACTATTGCCGTTAGCGGGGCTATAATATTTAAAAACAGATCGCGGTTCTTTCTCATTATCGGATAAATAACGGCGAGTCCCAACAGCATTGCCGACAGATACCACGAGGCGGAGAAAATATACCAGTGGGGCAGTCCGCTCGAATTGAGCAGAAGCAGGTCGACGATTGATAATGCGAAATTTTCGTTGAGAATCGTTTTTGAAAGCCCCTCGGTTATAATCCGTGCCGCAAGACATGATACCACGGCGAAAATATAGCAGGAAAGGAACCCCTTGATCTTATGAAACAGAAAATCGACCGTCTGCGTGCCTATTTTATCGCTTTCGAACTTCTGATTTTTCCTTGCGACGGACGAAGCTGTCAGAAATCCCGATACTATAAAGAAAAATTCAACGCACGTCGAACCTGCGCCCATATAAATTCGTTCGCCGAAAATCTGGAACGAATGATGAACGACGATTATTATACAGCATATAAATTTCCAAAAGTCTATTTCACCGCAGTAAGACGCGGACACGCGTTTTTCCATAATATGCAACTCCCTTACTGTGAGAATTATACAGCAATTATTCTCTCAAGTCAATAACAAGAACGATTGACTAACGGTGAAATTTTTATTATAATAATGTATAATAAACATGCGGGGGTGCCGTAATGAAAAGAAAACTCGAATTCGACAACGGTAAAAAAGTATTTCCGATAATAATGCTTGTAATCGGCGTTGTGATAATGCTTTTACAGCTTATTACGAGACAGAATATAATTGCGATTGTTTCGGCAGGCTATTGCTGTATCTCGGCGGCGGTCATATTATTGTCAATTATAATAAAAAAGAAGGTTTACCTTACCATGCTTGCTGGATATCTTGCGGCGGGCTTGGGCACGTTTTTGTTCCATGTCATATGGGGCGCGGACGCGGGCTTCGGCGCGCTGATAAGCGGTAAGGCAGGCTTTTCGAGTGCGGAGCATCCGCTTATCACGGGCGAGGGCAATTTCTTTACGAGACTCGGCGGTAATCTTCTTATCGCTCTGCCGGGAATCGTTTTCCTCTCTCTTATATTTGTATTTGCGAAAAAGGCGTTTAAATCCGACGCGCTTAAAAAAGTTCTGTGCGGTGCGATGAGCTTTCTTCTTGTCGGCTCGTCGATATTCTACGTTCTTACAATGAATATGAGAACGAAGCCCGTCACAGAGAGAATGTGGGACGGACAGGACGATTATCTCAACGGTGTTGATAAAAATGCAAAGGGCAAGCCGAACGTTCTCGTAATTTTAATGGATGACCTCGGCTACTCCGATGTTTCGTTAAACGGCGCGATTTACGACACGCCGAATATTGATTCTATAGTCGAAAACGGACTCAATTTCGAGAATTTCTATTCAAGCTATTCGGTATGCTCTCCCGCGCGTTTCGCCGCTCTTACGGGCAGATATCCGTACCGCGGTTATGCCGACAACGTTATTTATCCGACGGTAAACTGCTTTACGCCGTTTGCGCAGACCCGCGTATTTAACAGTATTGAAATGCTCAATAACACCGACGGTATGCTCGGCGACGAGATAACGATTGCAGAGGTTTTCAAGAGCGCGGGTTATAATACCGGATGCTTCGGCAAGTGGCACCTTGGCGACTACGGCGAGTATCTGCCGACGAATCAGGGCTTCGACGTATTCTACGGAAGCCATCACGTTAACGATATGAAGCCGTTTTACCATGTTAAGGAGGAAAACGGCGAGTACGAAATCGTTCGCGGTACAGACGAATTAAAGGATCAGTCGAACGCTACAAAGTGGATTCATAAGGAGATATCCGACTGGATAACCGATACCGTTAAAAACTCGGACGAGCCGTTCTTCGCATATTACACGACTCCGTGGCCTCACGCGCCCGTTTATGTCGGTGACGAATTCAAGGGTACGTCGGGCATGGGAACGTATGTCGACTGTGTTGAGGAATTCGACCATTACCTCGGCGAATTATTCAACACAATGGAAGAACTCGGCGTACTGGACGACACGATAATTGTATTTACCTCGGACAACGGCCCCGCGCTCGAAGGCTCTACGGGCGATCTTCGCGGCGGAAAATATCTTGCCTACGAGGGCGGACAAAAGGTTCCGTTTATGATACGCTGGGACAATAACAACGCCCTTTTTGAAAAGGGCGGTACGCGTTCGCAGAGCGCGACTCTCGTCGATTTATTCCCGACTCTTATAAATATGTGTTCAATAACGGGCAATTCGGGTCAGAGCGATTATCTTCCCTCGGACAGAACGATAGACGGTAAATCCATGGTCGATTTAATCAAAAACGACTCCGTTATTCATACGTCCGACAGCCCGATCCTGCACATGAAACGCCGTAAAATCAAGGCGATACAGTACACCGTGCCGACCGATCACATAAAGAGTCTTGACGAATACAAGAATTATGATTTCGACGTTCTCAACGACAATAAATACGTTACGTTCAAGTATTTTAAGAATATTCAGAACGACAATTCCGCGTTCTTTGATAAATTCCGCAAGAATTGGCTCCATATTCTGACCGACGACGAGGGCGAAAACTATAACAGAACGCCCGTTTATCCGACAATCGCAGACGAAATGCATGAAAAGCTTGACTCGATTCAGGCGGATTTTGAAAATAATCCGAGAGGCATAAAGTAATGCCTCCGCTGTCGATAATGATAAAGCCCGCGTCGAGCATGTGTAATTTACGATGCAAATACTGCTTTTACTGCGACGTTTCATCGTCAAGAGATGAATTTTCATTCGGAAAAATGAGCGAAACGACCGCCGAAAATCTTATAAAAAGCGCACTC
Source organism: uncultured Oscillospiraceae bacterium (assembly GCA_900543395.1). Lineage (GTDB taxonomy): Bacteria > Bacillota > Clostridia > Oscillospirales > Acutalibacteraceae > CALACW01. The sequence goes on from UQQT01000053.1 coordinate 3,598, forward strand.
GAATTTGCCTCGGGCGAGAGCATTTCATTCTCGTTCCAGGGCGGGGAACCGCTTATCGCGGGGATTGAATATTTTAAATTTTTTGTCGATACGGTTAAAAAGTATAATATTAAAAATTCACGGATTTTTTACGGAATTCAGACAAACGGAACGCTCGTTGATTCCGACTGGGCAAAATTTTTCGGAGAAAACGAATTCCTTGTAGGATTAAGCCTTGACGGCGATTACGAAAATAACCGATTCAGACTCACGTCCGACGGACAGAATTCTTACTACAAAATTACGCGCGCGGCTGAGATTTTTAAAAAATACGGCGTAGAATTCAATATTCTGACCGTTCTGACAGGCTCGTGCGCCGATAATGCCGGTAAGATATACCGCCATTTTCGTTCGCAGGGGTATAAGTATTTGCAGTTTATCCCGTGCCTGCGAGCGTTCGGAGATAAGAGCGAGAGCGAGCTGTACATGACGAACGAGCAGTACGCAAGGTATCTTATCGAAATTTTTAATCTGTACGTAAAGGATTTCGTGCGCGGAAATTATATAAGCATACGCTATTTTGATAACCTTGTCAGAATGTATCTGGGCGAACATCCGGAGCAGTGCGGACTGTGCGGACACTGCACGCACCAGTTTGTAATAGAGGGCAACGGAAATATATATCCGTGCGACTTCTACTGTACGGACGATTGGCTTTTGGGCAATATAAATTCCGTATCGCTCTCCTCGGCGGCAAAATCAAAGCGGGCAGAGGACTTTATTAGAGAGAGTCTTACTGTCGGCGATAAGTGCAGAAAATGTGCGTTTTTCCCGCTGTGCCGTGCGGGCGGCTGCAAGAGGCAGAGAGAGGACAGGGACTACTGCGAAGCATATAAAAAATTCTTTTCCTCGTGTTTGCCTCTGTTTCGTGTGTTTTCAAAAAATAGGGGATGTTAAAAATCCCTGTTGTAAGTTAAAAAATAGGTGCTGTAAAAATGAGTTTTACAGCACCGTTTGTTTTTATTGAATTTTAATCAAATGATTTCAGCGTCTCTTTGTTTTTATCGGAGAGCATAAACTGCGGATATCTTTCGTTTGTTCCGGGTTTTAAATCGCCGTCCGTTGTTAAAAGATACATTGCAAATTCACTATACTCGGTACCGTACGAGCAAGCGACGTGCGGAGCGTTCTTTATAATATAAGTATACTCGGGCAGAATCGCCGTCGAGAGGTCTATGACTCTGTCGGGAGAGAGATATTTTTCATTTTCGGGAACGTAATCATCTCCGAGCGTTTCGCCGTACTTTGCAGCCGTCGCATAGCCCGATGTCTGACGAGTCTCCAGAACCGTATCGCCGTTGAAGTCCGCGCTTTCGTATACGGGAGCTAAGGGCTGATTGTAGTGCGAAACGACCGCGATTTTAACGCCGTCGGATATCATTTTATCAAGAAGCTCGTTTCTGTTCTTCATCATGTCCCGGAGCGCGTCGGTCCTCTTTAAGAACTCGGCGTTTTCATCCGTTCTTCCGCCTAAGATGTAATCAACCGCGTCCTCGTAATCCTCGGGCTGGATAAGTCCCCAGAATACGGGCATGTGAGAAAATACGGGGATAAAAACTCTCTCGTATACTTCGTCCTTATAATTATCTACTATGTAGTCCGTAACCTTCATAAGAGAATTGAAAAGTCCCGATTTATAAAGCGACTTAACGATTCTCGAGAGAATAAACGAGTCGGAAACGGCATTATAGCAGAAGTTATAAAGCGTTTCGGGCGTAAACTTGATTTTACCCGTGAACATGTCGGACGCAATCTGCGTTCCGCAGAACGTCGAGGACATGAACAGACATCTTTCGACTTTGTCATATCCATATTTCGTAAGATATCCCATCGTCATGATTCCGCCCATGCTTGAGCAGATTATCTTTACCTTTTCGTGACCCGTCGCCTCAATCGCCCTGTTTACCGTATCGTTAATCTCGTCGGCAACGGTAAGCGGGTCGAGTCTCCAGTCATAATGAATGTAATACACGTGCTTTGCGGGCATTGACTCAATAAGCGTATGAGTCAAGCCGTTTTCGAAGTCATATTCGTCATAAAAGAACGGATAGTTTTCCGCGCTCTCGGGATATTTGACCATTCCCGTATTATAAAGCGGGTCGCCGTTTTCGTCCATTGAATTATATTTAAAAATCTCGTACGAACAGTCTATAACGTTTTCTAAAGCCGAATCCTTATCACCCTTTATAAGATTTAAAACGGCTTTCGAGACAAACGGAGCAACTGTTTTAAAATCGAATTTAATAGCGTTTTCGCTGTCGTCGGAATCGGGGTTTATTTTTAAATTCGGAAAATCCATTCCCCTTACAAATACAATCGGGAGCTGACTGCATTCCGACTCGTCATAAGCTTCGCCCGTTTCGGCAAAAGCCGTAACGCTCATAGGCAGAATCATCAACAGTGAGAGTATTATACAAAGTATTTTTTTCATATTCTATCCTTTCATCCGCTCAAATTACAGTGCGGTGTATTCTTTTATCCACTCGCCGACTTTTTCTTCGTCGTACTCGACAGGCATCGAATCGCATACTTTTTTAATTTTCAGCACGCCCATAACCTTGGGAGCCGCGCCCGCAACGAGCGCGAGATTTTTAAGAAGCTTCGCGCCTTTTTTTGCAAGAGCGGGTATGTTTAAATCGAATCCGCCGCCGCTCGCCATCGAGATATCCGAGGTCGTGAGAATTTTATTGTTGAGCATGAAGTCAACGTCCTCGCCCTTAACGGAGATAATAACCTTGCGTACGATATCGAGCAGAACGAGATCCTTGCCTATCTCATTGAAATACCTGTACTCGTACTGCCAGAGATTCTTTCTCGAATAGTCGCCGTCACATTCCTCGATAACGTCGGCGAGAATTTTGCCCGCTTTTATCGAATTCGCAATGCCCGAACCGATAAGCGGAATCGTCATGCCTGCGCTGTCGCCTATCGCAGCGTAGGAATCGCATACCATCATGGGAATCATGCGTCTTATCGGCAATGTATTTATCTGACCGCCTCTGACGATTTTATCGCCTAAGGACGAATAATCCTTTCTGAAATCGGCGAGAGCGTTGTCAATCTGCTCCCGAGTCAGCTTTTTGCCGAATCTGCCGACGAGAACGTCGATATAATCCTCCTCACAGAGAACCCAGTCGACTCCGCCCTCATAATTATGATAAAAATAAACGTTGTAAGGCTCGTCGGGCGTTAAATCGTTGTTTCTTTCATAAAGCGCTCTGTAAACGGTGAAATACTCGTCGTCGGCGAAATTATTGATAATTCCGCATTTATTGGGAAGCAGTCGTCTTAGCGTAGAATTCATACCGCACGCGTCGATAACGAGATCGGCGTTAAAGTCGTAGAATAAGCCGTCCTGTTTAACTTTTACGCCCGTAACCCGTGCTCCGTCTGTTATAGGGGAGGCAATTTCGGCTTCAAATATAAACTTGACTCCGCACTCCTCGCAGAACGATATCATATATCTTAACAAATACTTTCTGTCGACAGAGCAGTCGAGGTCGTGTCCCGAAAAATCCTGCAAAATCCAGTCTTTTTTGTTAGGCGACGTGCAGTGAAGCGGGTACGAATGATGATAATATCTTTCGTCCGGTTTCGGAAAACCCGCCTTGTCGAGGCAGTCTATGAAAAATACGTCGTCCCAGTCGTAGCCTAAATTTTCGCGTTTTTGCTTTTCGAGTACGGTAACGTCGAATCCGCTTTTTGCAAGGTTTGCCGCGCAGGATAATCCGCCGTGTCCCGCACCTGCAACTAAAATTTTGCCTTTCATTTTGATACACTCCCTTTTCAAATACCGCATTATGCGGAAATGTGCATTTTGGATTATAAAATTAATATAAGATTATATAAATTTATAAAAAGTATACCATAATTTTGATACAAATTCAATAATTTTAAATTATTTCTTGACTTCTAATATTCTTTGTAGTATGATACCCTTCGTTAAGGGATAACGGGATGTGGCTCAGTTTGGTAGAGCGCTTGCTTTGGGAGCATAGACGGTGTTCGCACCGTGCAAAAGCGAAAACCGCCGAAAACCCTTCAACCGTGCGGATTTCGGGCGGTACGGAAAACAAAAAATGGCGGTCAAAAATGTGTTTGACCACAGATTTGACCACTTACATGACCACAATTTAATAACTATCGGGGTGTAGCGCAGTTGATAGCGCGCCGCATTTGGGATGCGGAGGCCGCGAGTTTGAGCCTCGCCACTCCGACCACAAAAAAAGACCTAAAGCAGATATTTATTCTCCGCTTTAGGTCTTTTTTATTACTATTTTGGTGTTTTCTCCCCACTTTTAGAAAATTTACGATTTTTTGACCACAGTTTTTGAGCACATTTTCCCGCCGCAAAAATCCTTTTCTTTGTTTACGGAGGTGCATAAATTGTCACTTCAATCAATAGTAACGATTAATTATATCCTCTATTCTTGCAAGCGTCTTTCCCAATTTATTCTTTTTTTCTTCGTCACAGTATTTCATGACATTTATCAAATATGATCTATAGCCACTTAGATAATTTAACACTCTATAATTTGGAGCTCCCCAACTTGTTAAAAGGACTTTAGATTTCTTTTTTTCGATAGTATGAAGAATCTTATTAATAGTGCGCAATTTGTTCCGTGAAAGATGCACAGCACTATCTACAACGTATCCGTTAATAACAAGTTGTCCTATTTGTTTTAATGTTTTTTGATGATTTATAGAAAAACCTTTATCATTCAAAATATTAATTATCATTCTAATAAATCTATCAGAATGCAAAAAAGAAGATGGACTCGAAAATAATAGGTCGTCTGCATAACGAGAATATTTTATTCCCATAGTAAAACAATATTTTTCAATACGTATGTCCAACTCTCTAAAAACTATATTTGAAATAACGGGAGCGGTTATCGATCCTTGAACAAAATGGTTTTTATAAGTTGTTATCTTCAACAATGTTTTGATAATTTTTTGCTTTTCTTCATCAGAACAATCGTCTGATATGTAATACGTTATTGAATCTTCAAAATTTTCAATTGTTATGTTATCAAAAAAACTATTAATGTCCAATCTTAGATAATAAGTACCATCGCCAATCATTTGATGGTAATTCAAGTAATCGAAATAACTACATCCTTTTCTAAAACCGAACACGTTACTCGGAAAATATATGTTTGAAAAAAATCTATTTAGCAAATTTTTCTGCATAACAGAAACTGGCGATTCCTTCAACCTATATATTGTTCTATACGACTTCTTATCTGATTTGAGAAGATTCAATCTTTCGTAATATTTATCGACATTTTCGAATACCTCTTCTAAGGCCTCAGGCGAGGTATCTAAAATATCCGATACAAGCGAATCATAATTATGTATTTGCCAACTTTTCATTATACATCCTTCCAAAAAAACAAGGGAAGAAACTAGTTCTTCCCTTTCTTGTGAGTACTTCTCAGTTTAACGCTCTGCGATACACAATCACCTTAAAGGTGGGGAGATTGTGTATGAGTATAATAGAAATAGTGCTTTTTAGACCCTGGCTTTTGCATAATATTAAAGCTTGTCAAACTTTAATTACAAGTCATCAGGGTGAAATATGTATTACGTAAACATATAACATTTACTACTCACACAGGGATTATATCATATATTTTATCATTTGTAAAGTATCAAATAATTCTGGAAAATAATTTTTGAAGATTGATTGTGCCTGATCATTATTACTTTGTGAACATTTTTTAGCGATAAACCAATCTAACCAATCCCCAACCCAGCCATCGGCTTTTGTTTCTATAATTGTCTGTTTTGTGTTAAAAATCGATTGTGAAACGAGATTTTTATTACATAAATCTAGGTATCCTAAAAAGAATAATCTTAATAATGCCGTCTTTTCTTTGATGTCAGAAATGTTTTTTATTTTCAATATAGTTTGTTGTTTTTTTGAAAATTTCTCTAAACAAAAATCTATGAACACGTCCACATTTTCCGGCGTAATTAATAATCCTTCAATCGTAGTAGAATTAACCGAAACATTATTATAAGCACAAAGCTTTTTCGCAACGCTTATTAACATTTGATAATGGATTACATCCACATAATTGCAACTGCTTTTATACGAGTAATCCTTATTAATCAACTGCTTAAATTCTGCTTGCAAAGATTTTTGCGTATCACGTTTTGGGGAAAAGTATCTCATTTTTTCTTTTTTAGCAATTTTTAAACTTTTTAGCGGGTTTAATTCCTCAGATGCAGTGCATGCTTTGTATACTCCCCCTGCTTTATTAAATTTTATAATTTTATCAATATCCAGTATTGTTACATAGGGGATTCCAATGTTTATATACAATGGGCAAACATATTTAATTATCGCATTGTTACTATCATATGGATAGATATGAATTTTGCTTAAATACGGAAATACTCTATGCAAACTCTTGTTTTTGAAAACCTGATATTCGCTTTCGCCTTCGACAAAAAGCAAATAATCGCTAAAATAACACGCTGTTTCTTTAGTAGTAATGATATGTCTCAAACTACGCAACCAATTAATATCCAATTTTTTTATTTGGGTATGTAGCTTTTTAAAAAACAATCGATATATATTTATATTTTGTTTGTTAACAATTAACTCCAAAACGATTTTGGGGGAATGCGTGTTTATCATAACAAAAACATTTTTGTTAATATTGGAACTAATAACGTCAATCAGTTCTTCAATTTTGGCCTCATGAAGTCCAATTTCCGGTTCATCAAGAAGGATCAAGGGACTTTTGCAACTTAAACTAGAAATATGACAAATAATTGAAAATAGCAATTTGATATACAAAAAAGAGTTTGTTCCGTCTGAATAAAAGTCCAAGCTTTTACCATCATTCAAAAAATCTTTACCGCCAAAGATTGTCATAAACATATATTTAAAGCGTTGTACGTTGTGATACTTGTCTAATGCAATCTGATTATCAGAGAAAAGTTTTTCAACGAAATTTTTCCCGTTTTCGTATTTGTTATAAATTGACTTAAAAGCTGTGTCCAAAATATCAATGACTTCTTCATCTGAGACTTTAGGATAATCTGAAGCCAGATCATTAATAGTATCCCAAATTTTATCCCAAGTAATTAAATCTAATTTTCGGGTGTTAATTATGTAAAGCGGAAATAGTTTAGCAATGATTTTTCTAACTTTAAAATTTTGATTCCAGGTTATCTTTCCATTCTTATCTTGTTTTAAAGTTAGTTTGATTTTGCTTACTCCGAGTTTTTTATACTTTAAGGAAAAAACGCAATCTTTTGGCAGTGCTTTCAATTCCTCAATCAATTCTTCGTTGTATTTATTATTGATTTTGGAAACAAAGGCAGACAAATCATATACAATTGATATTTCACAACTTGAATTATAAGGATTTATGGAATCTACTACGTTATCAATATAAAGATCATCTAAATTTAAGTAAAAATATTTTATTGCAGCAAAAACATTTGTCTTTCCCACACCGTTTTTTCCAAGAAAGCAAGATATAGAGTTTTCATCATTAAAATTCAACTCAATTCTCTCAATGGATTTAAAATTAGTAATTTTAATAGATTTAATACTCATAATTCTGCACCCAAACTTTTCTTATAAAATTTCACGCCAATATCTTCTTTATATTTGAAGCATGCTTGTGATGTTATTATTTTTAAAAAACTTTCAATTGATTGTGCAATTATAGCTTATCTGTAATAACTACATTCTTTGCACTTACATTCAATAGCGTATAGTTTCAAACAGCTCATCCATTTTGGGATGTTTATACTCAGACAAAGTCGATAGATATTCATCGAGATTATTCTCGACTTGATAATAGTTCAAGATTTCTCGCATAAATGATATCGTAGATTTTTTATAATTCTTTATTGAAATAACCTCTCTGAACGCCTTGGCGTCAAAAGAACTTGCCAATTGTTCTGTATAGGCAAGAAATGCAGAATAGTTGATGTCCTGTATTGTGCTAAAGTTTTGCAAGACTTCCAATCCGTGAACTATGCTTGTGATCTCTTGCGAGAATTCAAGCGGTACTTGATGAACGACAACGTTTCGAATAGATTTTGTTAATCCTTCAAGCGCAGACGACATAACGGTTATCGTTTTCGAAATCTGCGTTGTTAAATTCAAAGCGTTATATAGCGAACAGCCAACGACCGTTCCGGTTTCATTCTCGGTAAAAGCGGATATGATTTCTTTTTCCGACGGCGGAACGATTCCGTATTTGCTCACCTTGGGCAAATGATACGTGCCTTTCGCAATTTTGACGAGTTCTCCCGATTCGCACATTCTCTGGAGCGTTTTATAATACGCTGCCTCACCGATTAGTCCGGACAGCTTCTCTCTATACAGTTTGCTTGCAACGATCAATTCGTTTTCTTTGAACTCAGTAAGAGCATTCTTTACAACCGGATTGCTTTTCATTTATTCTGCACCTCCTTTACATAGTTTCTCTGCTACTATTATACACACGCAATCACAAATTGTCAAGTAAAAACGAATTTTACTTGACAATAGTTGATTCATTTATTTTTATGATGCTCAAAACTAAAACGAACAACTCATAACATACGGCACACTTTTGATCCGCAAGAGTGTGCCGTAGTGTCATTATGCTTCTTTCTTGAGCCGTTCTTTTTCTTCCGCAATCCCTGCTTTGACTTTTTCGATCATCTCGGCGAGCTTTTCTTCGCATTCCTCGCGCGTTTTCGCGTAGATATTGTGGCTTTCCC
>UQQT01000054.1 GCA_900543395.1 uncultured Oscillospiraceae bacterium
CAAAACATAACGTGTCTTTAAGGCGTGGTTCAGGTGCTTTATCGACAGTCTGACGGCTCGGCGGTTTTGTTCGCCGAGCCGTTCATTTTATTTCGTCAAGTCATTATAACAGGTTTAATTTTTTCCCCGTCGAATTCCATTTTATCAATGCATAAAAATCTCGCATTTGAGTCCTTCACATCATAACGCCGTCTGTGGTATACCATAAGCGTTTCGCCGTTTTCAAGCTGAAAAAATCCGTTATGTCCGGGTCCCTCCGCAACAGGGGGCTGTGAGGAAAGAATCGTACCTCTCGATACAAACGGACCTATGGGCGAATCAGATATCGAATAGTCTGCGCTGTACGTTCCCTGTGTCCATCCGCCGTGCGACCACATGAAATAATACTTATCCCCGCGCTTCATCATACACGGTCCCTCGACGTAATTTTCGGGCGTGACCTCTTTAAACGTCTCGCCGTCGTCAAACGGTACAAATCCCGTCATGTCATCATTCATCTTACATACGTTGCAGTGCTTCCATCCGCCGTAGTAAAGATAAACCGTACCGTCGTCGTCTTTAAATAAATGCGCGTCGATAGGCTGAGCGCCGTTTATAAACGCAGAAATAAGCGGTCTGCCGAGATAGGCTTTAAACGGTCCGAACGGAGAATCTGACACGGCAATTTCGAGTCCGCCCCCCTCGTTATCGGCATGTATATCGTTCGAAGCGAAGATATAATAGTATTTCGAATTCTTTTCAATAATCGTCGGAGCCCACACCGCGCGTTTTACCCACGGAAAGCCGGACATATCTATAATATCCTTTTTAATCTCCCAGTGTTCGAGGTCGTCGGAGACGAACATATCATGATTGAGCTGTTCGTCATACGGCAGACTGCGCGTGACGTATATGCAGTATTTGCCCTCGTAAAATCTTGCCTCGGGGTCAGCGTACCACGATTCGGACAGAGGATTGTTAAATTTAATATCCATTACCTTTTCTCCCGTCTCTTTTTAATAATGCACGCAGTCAGCAGTCCCGCAGAGATTACGGCAGCCGAAGCCCCCGCGATAAGCGCGCATTTTGACTTAAACATTCCGTCCGCGTCCCAAATGTATCTGATCTGGGCACCGAGTCCGTCTCCGCACAGAGCCTCATATGTAAGTACGTAAGTCTCGTATTTCGACGTGTCGTTTTCGTCAATAATGAATACTCTGACTCCCCTGTTTCTGTCACCGTAGCATCTGAACGAGGCGCACGGAGTTCCGATAATGTCAATGCCGTCGAGCACAGCCTCAAAATTATTGAGATGATCGTGACCGAATACTGCCGCCCGCACGTCGCCCTGCTTCTTTATAGCGTCGAACTGACCGAAATTTTCCTCACAGCACGCGGGATATTCGCCCATAACGCCGTGATGAACCTTGGTTCTGTCAACCTTAAAACGCCTGCCGTCTCTCGTATTTCCGCAAAACGGTATAACGTCCGGGTCGTTTTCGTCACATTCAACGACAAGACGGGCGGTCTCCGGAAACGGAACATGCTGGAACAAAAGAGAGTCGACAGCCTTTCCGCCGTTAAGATCTTTTAACTCATCGCTCTTTTTAACGTACCAATCAACCGCATTTTTGCTTACGTATTCGCAGCACTTGTCCGTCTGTTTGTCGTATCCTGCGGAGTCGAACATCCAGATATTATATTTTATCTTATCAGAATCGGAGGCATATATCGGGATATTGTACGTGTCGCAGTCTATTCCCTCTTTAGGATCGTCGAGTCCGACATTGTGCGGATACGCTCTGTAAATATCCGCCTGCTCCTCCTTTGTTATCATATTTCTGTCGTCGTGATTTCCGTATATCATCGCAAACGGGATACCGCGTTTTTCAATCGGCTCAACAACGTGAGCGATAGCTTTTTTCATAGCCTCATACTCGCCCTCTTTTGTCTTAATTACCTTTCTCGAGCCGAAACGCGCGTCACATAAATGATTGCCGAGGATATTGTCTCCCGTTAAAACAACAAGGTCGGGCTTGACCTCATCGTACGCGATATCGAGCATTTTCTTCATAGCCGGACGGGCAAACTGCAAATCCTGCGCGTCGCTGACCTGCAAAATGATAAATTTACCGTCCTTATTAAAACTTAATCTTCCGTTCATATATTACCTCTATAATAAGAATTCCAGTATATTTTACCACAGGCACAGTTTAATGTAAACAATTCTTTTTAATGTGATATAAATATTGCGGAAATGTAAACAATTCATAATTTGTTAAAATATGATTGCGTAAAAAAAGCAGTTATGATATTATTAATATAAGCTAAGTATGGGAGGTGTATTTTAATGGATAAAATCGTTGAGTTCTTCACAATTATCTACAAATTCCTCAAAGAGTTGTTCATTGTTCTCGGACTCACCAAGCGTGAAGACGGTACAAAGTAATCCATGTTTTTTTAATTTATTTGTGAGGTGTATTAATCATGACAATTGATAAACTTATTGCTCTTCTCAAGGTTATTTTTGAATTCCTTAAAAAGCTTTTCGGACTTATAAAAAATATTATTCCCGAGGAAAGCACAAGCAAGTAATTTTTTATCTGAATTAAAGAATTGCCGTTTTTTTATTAAAAAAGGATACGGCAATCTTTTTTGTTGTATTATTTTTTAAATCTGTTGAACCTTCGTCATATATGCGATTTTCGGTTTTATATCCTTTAAAATTCAAAAAGAATAAACCGTATATCAACAACACTAACCATATTGAAGAACTGTTTTCCGATAGCTGTCGTTAAATATGATTATTTATTGATAAAACCGCAATTCCCAGGTCAACCGGATGGGAGAATTCACATGAAAATAAAATTAATCAAATCAGCAATCAGCATTTTACTTTGCCTTTGCATGCTCATATCGTTTTCTGCCGTGAGCTTTGCCGACAGCGAAAAGAAAACCGACTACCCGTTCATCTACGTTCACGGAATGTACGGCTGGGGTGAGGATTCCGCAAAGGAAGCCGAAAGCCCGTATTGGGGAACTCAGCCTCAGAACAACGTGATAACGTATCTCCGTGACCGGGGCTACAAGGTATATAACCCGTCCGTCGGCGGCTTCAGCAGCGCATGGGACAGAGCCTGCGAGCTTTATGCACAGCTTACCGGCACGGTCGTCGATTACGGCGAAGCGCATTCAAAGGAGTGCGGTCATGCACGTTACGGACGCGATTATACAGGCAGAGCGTCAATGGGCGAACCGTGGGATCTTGAAAGCCCTCTTAATTTTGTAGGACACTCGTTCGGAGGCGAAACGATACGTCTTATGGCTTCTCTTCTTGCCTACGGTGACGAGACGGAAGCTAAGGCCTCGCCCGACGACTGCTCCGAGCTTTTTAAAGGCGGTCACGAAAAGGGTATTCATTCTATAACGACAATTTCTTCTCCGCACAACGGTTCAACTGCGGCAAATTATCTTTCCGATCCTGTTCTCCCTGCGGTTTTGATGATTTTTATTCTTCATTCAAAATGCGTTTCCGGCAAATCGACATTTGACCTCATGCTCGATCAATGGGGCATTTCCAAAGACCCGATAAGCGGAGAAAAAGCCGGACTCAAGCCCTTTGCATGTCTTAAGCTCGGATATTCAAAAGACCACTGCGGCTATGATTTGACGGTTCAGGGCGCGGAGAAGCTCAATAAGAAAATTAAAACGGTAAAATCCGCATATTATTTTTCATATTCGGCATGCATAACCGAGGACGCAAAATTCGGTTATTCCAAGCTTAACAAGGAATACGACGCATTTGCCCCGTTTAAAATATCCTCTCCCCTCATTTGTAATTCCGTCAATATGTTTATCGGCGGAAAATTCATTGACAAGGGCTGGAGTGCGAACGACGGAATAGTTCCCCTCAAGAGCGCGCTTTATCCTTTTAATGAGGATCACGTTACATATGACGAGTCAAGAACGTTGATTCCGGGAGTTTGGAATGTAATGCCGACGCTCTACGGAGTCGATCACTATGACTTCTGCAATGCTGCGGATGAAAAAGCTTTCGGTTCTCTTGACGGCTTCTTCAAATTCTACACGGATCTTTCGGAGCTTATCTGCGGTATATAAACAGAACAAGATTAATTTCCCATAAAAAATGGACTATATTCCGTAAAGCATGTAATTTTAATGCAGAATACGGAATATAGTCTTTGTTTATTTTCGTTTTGCTGTTCAGTCTGCGCTGATACGGCAGAACGTTTTTTTATACAAAAAAACGCACTGTAAGTCATAACAATCACAGTGCGGTTTTATTGTTCAGTTATTATTTCGTCAGCCAATGGGTTTAATAAACTTCTCTCTGAGCTTATCGATTAATTCCTGAATAAAATTAACTAACCTTGTGAGGAAAAAGGGGTTAACACCCATTTCGGGATCTATCTCTTCAAAATCGGTATTAATCAGATCGATATTCATTACTGTCACCTCCTTACATCTGAATAATACCATATCGTACGGCGAATGTCAATACTTTTATTAAAAATTTATTCACATTACATTATAAGTTTATTTACATGTTCAGCGAATCTGTCTATTTGAGCCATACCCTTTTCATTTCGGGCAAATACTCCGCACTGCTCGAGAATCGAGCTGTAAACAATGCCGATTTCGTTTTTAATTATATCGTCGACGCTGCTTTCATCTATTTTATCATACTTTTTCTTAAAGCTCATAGCCCACTCATAGTGCTTGCCTATTGTCTCGTTCTTTGAGAAATCCTCGCCGGAAAGTATTGCCTCTCTCAGCGACGCCATTTCGTTCTTGAGTCTCGCCGGAAGAACGGCAAGCCCCATGACCTCTATAAGTCCGATATTCTCCTTCTTTATATGATGGTACTCGGGATGCGGATGATATACGCCGTCGGGGTACCGGTCAGTCGTTATGTTGTTTCTCAAAACGAGGTCAAGCTCATAGTTTTCCCCGCGTTTTCTTGCTATAGGGGTTATCGTGTTATGAGGTACGCCGTCGGTCCGGGCGAATATAAATGCGTCGGGGTCTGTGTATTCCCGCCATACGGACAGAATTTTCCCGCCGAGAGCGCATATTCTGTCGGTGTCATTACCGCTTAATCTGATAACGGTCATCGGCCATTTTACCACGCCCGCGGATACGTCCGGAAATCCGTCAAAATTAAGTTCTCTCTCGACCTGAGCCTTTGCCATTGCGAAATCATACCTTCCGCCCTGGAAATGCTCGTGAGCGAGAATCGAACCGCCGACTATCGGCAGATCGGCGTTAGAGCCTACGAAATAATGGGGCAGAAATTTAACGAATGCAAAAAGCTTTCTGAAAGCATTTTCGTCAATCTTCATCGGCGTGTGACTGCCGTTAAATACAATACAATGCTCATTATAATAAACATATGGCGAGTACTGCATAAACCAGTTCTCCCCGCAGATATCAACGGGAATGATTCTGTGATTCTCCCTCGCAGGATGGTTTACTCTGCCCGCATAGCCCTCGTTTTCACGGCACAACATGCATTTGGGGTAAGAAGCCGTCTTTGCCTTGGCAGCCGCGGCAATAGCCTTGGGGTCCTTTTCGGGCTTTGAAAGATTTATCGTAATATCCATATCGCCGTACGGGGTATGAGCAATCCACTTCATATCCTTTTTAACTCTGTATGTTCTGATATAGTCGGAATTTCTCGAAAGCGAATAGTAATAATCCGTCGCCGAAACTCTGTCCTTTTCATATCTCGATTTAAACTCGGCGATAACCTCGCTCGGACGGGGCATAAGACAATTCATAATTTTAGTGTCGAGCAAATCCCTGTATGTAACCGAATCCTCGCACACGCCGTTTTTAACCGCAAAGTCAAGCAGAACCTTCAGAATATCCTCAAGCTGAGCGTCCTTTTGAGCTTCACACTCTTCATAATCATCCGAGCCGATAACGTCTAAGATAAGATTCCTCACATAAACGCAGTCGGCGGGTTTGATAAGCTCCTTTTCCAATCCGTAATTTACAAGAGAAGCAACCGCTTCATATACTGTCATATATACCAACCTCATTTCTTTTTATATTATACTTAAATTAATATTTCTTTACAAGTACATAATCAAAAATATTGAATTTTGCCGTATTATGTAGTAAAATATCCCCGGTGATTATAATGGAACAGAAAAACATAGACAGATTAAACGCCCTCGCAAAGTCGGCGAAGGAACGAGAGCTTACCGACGAGGAAAAGGACGAACAGCAAAAATTAAGACGCGAATACATCGACGCGTACAAAGCCTCGCTTCACGGAGTGCTGAGCAATTCGTATATAGTCCGCCCGGACGGGACAAAGGAAAAGGTCAGACGCAAAAAACCTCAGAACAACAATTAAATTAATTAATTACAGAACAAAAGCCCGCACCGTCAGTCGTAAATTTACGAAACGGTACGGGTTTATTATTTATTCTTTTTATTTTTTATTATCGATATGAACATCCATCTGCGGGTACGGAATACCTATCGAATGCAAGTCAAGCAGTTCTTTTATCTGCTCCAAAAGAGCAAACTTGGTCTTCCAGTAATTCTCCGACCTGCACCATACGCGCAGCTGGAAATCAAGCGCGCTGTCGCCGTAGTTTGTAAGAACCGCCTCACATTCCGGAGTATCGAGAACGAGCTCGTTGTCCTGTGCGGCTTTCATTAAAAGATTCTTGACCGTCTGAGCGTCGGCGGAATAATCAACCGAAATATCAAGTATCAGTTTTCTTGTATCGAATGCGTTGCAGTCGGTTATTGCCGTATTCGAAATCTCACTGTTAGGAATTAACACCATACTGTTGTCGGACGTTATTATTTTCGTATAGAAAATATTTATCGACTTGACCGTACCGGAATAATGTCCCGACGTGATAAAATCGCCGACCTTAAACGGTTTCATAACGGCTATTATAAAGCCTCCCGCTATGTTGCTCAAACTGCCCTGCAGTGCGAGTCCGACGGCAAGACCGCAGGAGCCGATTATCGTTATCATTGAAGCCATCGGGACTCCGAGAATTGAAGCGACGACTATCACGAGCAGTATTTTAAGACCTATCGAAACGACGCTCTTCATAAACGAAGCCATAGTCGGGTCGATTCGCGAATAAGCCTTTGACTTTTTAAATTTATTGACGCAGATGTTTATAAGTCTCCAGCCGATTACGAGTATAACAAGTCCGACAATCAGATTTATGCCGGCAGAAGCAAGATAATCCTTTATCTGTTCCCAGAGCTTTTCAAAAAAAGACGTCGTTTTTTCGATATTTTCCTGCGTATTTCCCAAACCGACCGTTATCTCCTCGACGGCCTTTTGAAATGATGTAAAACCCTCTCCGTTCATTTCGCTATTTTCATCGAGATATCGAAAGCTTTTACGGAATGCGTGAGCGCACCCATCGATATAATATCGACTCCGGCTTTTCCTACCTCGGCTATATTGTCTAAAGTTACGTTTCCGCTCGCTTCGGTCAGCGCGCGTTTGTCTATTATCTTAACCGCTTCCCGCATGGTTTCGACGCCCATATTATCAAGCATTATAATATCTGCGCCTGCTTTTACCGCTTCTCTTACTTCGTCAAGATCTCTTGTTTCGACCTCGATTTTCACCGTATGACCGATTTTCCGTCTTAACATACTGACAGTCCTTTCGATTCCGCCGCCCGCGTCTATATGATTGTCCTTAAGCATAGCCGCGTCGGAGAGATTAAAACGGTGATTTCTGCCCCCTCCGCACGTTACTGCGTATTTCTGTAAAGCGCGCAGTCCGGGAAGCGTTTTTCTCGTGTCGGCAATCGACGCGCCCGTACCCTCGACAGCCTTAACAGCACGGTTCGTCATCGTCGCAATACCCGACATGTGCTGTATTAAATTGAGCGCGGTACGCTCGCCCTGAAGCAGCAGAACGCCTTTGCCGGAAAAATTAACGATAACATCGCCTTTTTTTATTTCATCGCCGTCATTTTTGAGCTTTTTATATTCGAATGTATCGTCGAGAAGCTCGAAAACTCTCATTGCGACGTCGATTCCGCACAAAATCCCGTCCGCCTTTGAAACAAAATAAGCATTTACCCTCTCATTTTCGTCAAGAACGTATGCAGACGAAATATCAAGATAATTTATATCCTCTTTTATCGCATTCTTTATAATATCGTCGACGTAGAATTTAGGCAGTATCACTGCTCCTCAACCTCCTTTAATACAATTCTCGCACAGACTGCCATGCTCAGCGTCTCGCAGAATTCTGTTGTTATCGCATACTTTCCGCCGCGCAGTCTTTTCAGAATATCGTCAATCCGGAAAAGTCCCTGTCTTACCGCCGCCTGGTCGGGAAAAACAAAATATGCTCTCTGCATTATCGAACGTATATCGGTCTTTATCGAAGCCGGAACGGGCGCGCCCGACGCGTCGTACGAATACGGATGCTCCTCAACCTTCGGGAATCCCGCCGTCATACAGCGTTTGATATCATCGGCTGCCCGTTTTGAGAATACAAGAGCCTCTAAAAGCGAGTTGCTGGCAAGTCTGTTCTTGCCGTGAACGCCCGTGTTTGCACATTCGCCCGCCGCATAAAGTCTCGAAACTGTTGTTCTCGCGTCGAGATCAGTCTCGATTCCGCCCATTAAATAATGCTGACAGGGGAATATCGGTATCATATCCTTAGTCATATCGACCCCGTGTTCGAGGCATCCCGCGTATATTCCGGGAAATCTCTTTTTAAGGAATTCGCTGTCCTCGTGCGTTATATCAAGATAGAAATGATTGCTTCCCGTTCGTCTCGATTCAAGAATTATCGACCTTGAAACAACATCTCTGGGGGCAAGCTCCAGACGCTTGTCATATCTGTCCATAAAACGCTCTTTGTTGACGTTTTTAAGATACGCGCCCTCGCCTCTTACGGATTCGCTTATAAGAAACTGTTCGCCGTCATCGGAATCAAACGCCGTAGGATGAAACTGAACGTAGCTTAAATTCTTAATCGATGCGCCTAATTCGTATGCAATTCTGATTCCGTCGCCTGTTGCCGTCTTTGGGTTTGTCGTGTATTTATAAATTCTGCCTATGCCTCCCGTGCAGAGAATGCAGTACGAGCAGAATACGCTGTGAAGAACGTCGTTCGTAATAATATCGGCTCTGAATCCGCTCTTTACTCTTACAAGCCTGTACAGCGCCGAATTCTCGCACTGCTCTATATTTTTATGCATTTCGACTTGTTCGTTCAGCTTTTTGACAATTTCAGCGCCCGTCGTGTCCTTATGATGCATGATACGGCGTTTAGAATGTCCGCCCTCGAGCGTTTTATCAAGAGTTCCGTCCGGCTTTTTGTCAAAGTCGACGCCCATGTTCTCCATAATATCCGTAACAGCCTTGGGTCCCTCATGAACAAGCAGATCAACAGCCTCAGGGTCGTTTGCCTGACGTCCGGCAATCATGGTATCGTTGAAATGCTCCTCGTAGCTGTCGTATTTTAAATCCAGAACTGCCGCGACTCCGCCCTGGGCAAGATTGCTGTTGGACGTTATTTTATCATATTTGCAAAGAAGAAGCACATCCGTATTTTCATCAAACTGAAGCGCGCCGTATTTGCCCGCAACACCGCTTCCGACTATAAGGACATCATACACTTTCTTCTTGGTTAATTGTTTATTCGACATAATAAACACCTTACATATTAAAATTCATGTTAATTATAACACGTTTAAAACGGGTTTGTATACTCTTTTTTAGATAAATATAACTTGAACATACGCGTTTATTATGGTAAAATGTAACGTACAAAGACACAAGAGGCATTTTCTATGACAGAATTTCATCATAATTCCGACGAAAAAGAGAGATGTATACTCGTAAGCGTCGACACGGGTTACTTTGACGCGGAGCTTTCGATAAACGAGCTTGAACAGCTCGCCGAAACCGCCGGAGCCGAAATTTACGGCAAAATGATACAAAAGCGTGACAAGCCCGAAAATACAACGTACATCGGCGAGGGCAAGCTGTACGAGCTGCGCGATATGTGTAAATCGGCGGAAATAGACCTGCTGATTTTTGACGGAGAGCTTACCCCGTCACAGCAGAGAAATATTGAATATTTTACGGATGTCAGAACCATTGACAGAACAACTCTGATCCTCGACATTTTCGCTCTGAATGCGAGAACCGGCGAGGGCAAGCTTCAGGTCGAACTCGCACAGCTTAAATATATGCTTCCGCGCCTTTCCGGCAAGGGTACGTCAATGTCGAGACTCGGCGGCGGTATCGGAACGAGGGGTCCGGGCGAGAGCAAACTTGAAAGCGACAGGAGACACATAAGAAGACGAATCAAATCGCTCGAAGATTCTCTTGAAAACGTAGTAAAAAGACGAACGCTTCTTCATAAGCGAAGAGAGAAAACGGGAGTTACGACAGTTGCAATCGTAGGATATACGAATGCGGGAAAATCGACTCTTTTAAATGCGCTGACAGACGCGGGCGTGCTGACGGAAAATAAACTTTTCGCAACGCTTGATCCGACTTCACGTGCGCTGAAGCTTCCCGACGGCAGATCGATCATACTCGTAGACACGGTAGGATTTATTTCAAGACTGCCCCACTCTCTCGTCGAATCGTTCAAATCCACGCTCGAAGAAGTTGTTTACGCAGACCTCATCTTAAACGTATGCGACGCGTCGAATCCCGACTACGAACAGCAGATCGACGTTACTCTCGACACAATAAAGGAACTCGGAGCTTCGGACAAGCCCGTCCTTACGGTGTTTAATAAATGCGACCTTACGAAAAATCTTCACTTCTTTTCTCTTGACAGAAACACGGTCAGAATTTCGGCAAAAACCGGCGAGGGACTTCCCGCTCTGCTTGAAAAAATCGCATCAATGCTCGAAAATACAAGACGAAGAGTCAGACTTATCATTCCGTATTCGGACGGAAATTTAATATCGAGAATCCGGAACGACGGCGAGCTGATAAGCGAGGAATATACGCCCGACGGAATTATGATTGACGCGGTTCTCGACTCGGGATTTTTAAACCTCGTACGGGATTATATAATTTCCGACGAACATAAGAACGAATAAACAACAAGCATAAAACAAATACATACTTGAAAGGATAAAAAACACATGGATAAGTATCTCATAATCAACGCCGACGATTTCGGCATGTGCCACGCCCACAACGTTGCGACTATGGACTTATTAAAAAGCGGGGGCATCACTTCCGCAACAATAATGACTCCCTGCGCATGGGCTCTTGAAGCCGTGCAGTTTGCAAAGGAAAATCCGCAGTTCGCAATCGGCGTACATCTGACGACAACTTCGGAGTGGAACCGTTACCGCTGGGCGCCCGTAAACACGTCGAATACCGATTCGTTAAGAGACGAACAGGGTTATTTCTATCATGAATCCGACGAATTTGAAAAAGCCGCCGATATCAATGAAGCAGCGGGCGAAATCATCGCGCAGATTGAAAAAATGCGTAAGCTCGGCGTAAAACCGTCGCACGCGGACAACCACATGGGCTCCCTCTACGGCATCGAAACCGGCAGATTCGAGCTTCTCGCAGCTACTATCGAGGCTGTCGGAAAATACGGACTCCCCTTCAGATTCCCGACAAAAATAACGGACGCAATGTTCGACAACGCCATGCTCGACATCAAGGTTCCCAAGGAAACGGTCGAACAGCTTTTCGCTAAGTTTGAACAGCTCGGAAAGGCACACAAAGTAGCACTGCTCGACTACCTCATGCCCGGCGACTGGAACGGCCCGCAGGCTGAAAGCTATGATAATTTCAGAGAATATATTTATGAGCTTTACCGCTCGTTCGAGCCGGGAGTTACAGAGACGTATATCCACCCCGCCGTCGAATGCGAAGAAATTAAGAACATCACCGGAACATGGAACCGCAGAGTCTGGGAGTACAAGCTTTTCTCCGACCCCAAGACGAAACAGCACATCGATTCACTTGGAATCAAATTAATAAACTACCGCGACCTCAAAGCTATGAGAGGTTATTAAAATCAAAACAACAAAACGTCCCCGGAACCTTAATTAGGTTCCGGGGAGCAGTCTGTCGAAAAAGGGTCTGTAAAAAAACAACCTCAAAAAATCCGAGATTCGTAAAAAGCGAGTCTCGGATACTTTTTGCCGGCAGTTAGCAAAATATGGGGTTTGAGGGGGCTTGAAGATGCACTAACCTAAGTCGACGAGTTTTCGTCAGCCATGTTGAAAACATTTTTAAGACTTCTTAAAATCTTGTGTAAACCTCCGAAATGGTATAGTAAAAGAGAGTCGAACTCATAAGGTTTATATCCACCCTCTTTCCGCTTCGA
>UQQT01000055.1 GCA_900543395.1 uncultured Oscillospiraceae bacterium
GCAGCGGTCTCCAAAACCGCGTGCCGAGGGTTCAAGTCCTTCTGCCCCTGCCAAAATAAACCGCTTTTTGTTGTTTATTATCAACAATCAGCGGTTTTTTATTATTTATTATAGTCAATATTACTGAAAATGGTTCTTGTGTTAAATTATCTCATGTCAAACAATAATATATGATGATTCCTCGTTATCCAATAATTACACCCAAACTCCCCCCAAAAACCAATCCAATAAGGATTGTCTTATTGTCAAGAGTAACATGGTTTACAGGTAGAGCAAAGACATGGTTTACACATTTACAACCGTCTGATGATAGTCCTGTCAATAAACTCCCCGTCGGCAGCGAAAAACTCGGTAATGATAAAATTGCGACAGCATGCATAGAATGAATCCATAGGGGATCCGGTAATTTTTATAGTCATATTTTTTATGGAAGCGGTAAATGTAAAATTAAAAAATATTCAATAAAAACTTTTATAGTTATAATCGGTTCGATTATTTCCGCATACGGTATTACTTTTGCGATAAATGCCGGTTTCGGCAGTGCAACGCTTGCAATTTTATGGCAGGGACTCAGCAAAGTAACCGGTATGTCGATCGGTACTTCTTCACTTGTTATTGCCGTTGAAAACATTTTTATTAAATTTTTCATTTTGGCAATTTTGTCTTATAATATTGATACTAATTCTCAAGAGTTTGATTTATGGTTTTAAATACTCTGAAAAAATCAGTTTCCGCCGGTATTCTCATTGCAGCCGGTGCGACGGTCAAGCTTATGTGAGATAACGCGGTTGTCGGTTCAGTTTTGTTTTGATTGAATTTTTCTTTATATGATTCTTAAATATGAATCTTTATTTATAAATTATTACAGAGATTCGTTCAGCGCTTTTTTTACAGCAGTGTATTTTTTTACCGGTACGGGGATTTCTTCAAGCGTGGAAAGCGTTATTTTATACGGCGATATGCTTTTTACCCTGCGAATGTTGACGACGTATCCTGAGTGACAGCGTATAAAACCGTCTCCGAGCAGACTTGCAATGTCTTTTATAAGCTTATTTGCTGTGAATGTTTCTGAATCCGTATGAATTAAACACTTGACGCCTTTCAGACTCTCGGCAAATTTTATTGATTCCTTATTAATATAGTATACGGTTCCGTTTTCTCCGGGAAGCGGAATCATTTTTTTAGCTTCGTATTCAAACGAAGCTTCGGGGTAGGAAAATCCGGCGGTTTTGTTTTCGACGTTCGTATTAATAAGATTGGATACCTGAATATACGGGCATGTATCCCGCAAAACTCCGTCGATTTTTGTCTGCCTAAGAGCGAAAGCGACTCTTTGATTTATAATCTTCTCTTTTCCGTTTTTATGTATTATTTTCAGTTCGAGATCGGTATGAATTAAAAATACGCCGGGTTTTAAGTTTATAAGCTTTGCGTGCGCGTTGCCCGTTTCAAAATCGAGACTGTTTTTAAGTTCTCCGAAGTATTTGCACAGCTCTGTCTTGCCTTGAATGAAACGATCCTTTCCCGGACTGAAATAAATGACTTTGTCTTCGAGAATATCAAAGAAATCGTAGTTTTGACTGCAATAGAATTCGTTTATTGCTTTCATACACTGTTCTTCTATTTGTTTTCTCATGTTTTTTCACCGAAAACAGTATATCATAAAATTTATATACGGTCAATTATTTAATATATAGGTTAATTATTTATTATTATTGAATATTAACGTTTATTGATATTACAATTATAAAAAATAAATAATGAAAGAACGGTGCGTTTATGACCGAATACACAGGTCCCAAAGAACGTTATTTAACAGAACCGAAGGATGAATCATGCTACGAATACTTGCAGAACTGTTATGCAAAAATTTCAAAAGATCACGGTGATTACACCGCTTTTGTAAATCAGGACTGCAAGACAAGCATGAAAAAAATGTTTGAAGATATAGAGAATCTGGCGGGATATCTTACCGAGTGCGGATTTAAACGCGGTGATGTAATCACTGTTTTTCTGCCTACGTCGGCACACGCGTTTGTTGCATTCTATGCGCTTAATAAGCTCGGAATAATCGCTAATTTCGTTCACCCGCTGACTCCTCCCGACGCGTTAAACGAAATGCTTGAACTTACGGGTTCAAAGGCATTGTTTATCCTCGACAGGGCTATAGCTTCCTTTACTTCAATCGTAAGCAAAACCCATACGATAGTATGTTCTACATCCGATTATACCTCGGGAATCATGAAACTGCTTGTAAAACTTGACGACAATAAGAATTCGAACGTCCCCGATATGCCGACGGTATTCAGATACAGAGACATAATGAAGAAGAAGTACCCGGCAGTTAAAACCGTTTCGAATCCCGGCAAGGAAACGCTTATTTATCTGCACGGAGGCGGAACCACGGGTAAGAGCAAGACGATAAAACATTCGTCGTTCTCTCTTAATTCGCTCGCGTACAAGCTGTATCTTCTTGACAGGGATCATAATTACGGCGACTCTTATAATATCTGCGCCCTGCCGTGCTTCCACGCATTCGGACTCGGAGGTGCAATGCATTACGCACTGTGCAACGCTTATTCCGCTATTCTGGTTCCGAAATTTGACGCTGTTAAGGTCAATAATTATATTAAAAAGTATCACGTACAGGAAATTCTCGGTGTTCCTAACATGTTTCAGAAGATGTATAACGCCGATAACTTTGTAAATCCCGGACTTAAAAACCTCAATCTTCTTTTCAGCGGAGGAGATATTTTAAGCGAGAGCTTTGTTGATGAATTAACGTCTGTTTTGAGAGCGAATTCGAGCAAGGCTAAGCTTTTCAGAGGTTGGGGGCTTACCGAGATGTGCGCTGTTTGTACAACGTGCAGCGCGGATCACTATAAGCCCGACTCAATCGGTATTCCGTTAGACGGCGTAAAAATTAGAGTTCTCGACGCGGACGGAAAAGTTCTTCCCGCAGGCGAGGTCGGCGAGCTGTCGCTGAGCGGAGATACGATGATGAACGGTTATCTTCCCGACGGAATTGTTAAAGAAAGCGGAATCGTTAAGGATGAAAACGGCGTTGACTGGGTCAACACGGGCGATATGGGATATGTCGACGAGGACGGTTTTGCATTCTTTACGGGACGTAAGAAGAGAATTATTATTATTTCGGGATATAATATTTATCCTTATACAATGGAGCAGAAGATAATGTCTCTTGACTTTATCAAGGAAGCCTGTGCCGTTCAGGGTTATGACAAGGATAAAAAGCCCTGCGTAAAACTTTGCGTATCGCTTAAAGATAATTCAATCAATAAGGAAAAGGCGAAGAAGGATATTCTTACGTTCTGCGAAACAAACCTCGACGCTTTCTCTGTTCCGAGAAAGATTGAATTCATGGACACGCTTCCCAGAACGAAAATAGAAAAGCTCGACTTTATGAAGATGAGCGACAAAATACCGAACTGATGTTTGATTTCGGCGGAGAATTGTTAATTACGATTCTCCGCTCGTTTCTTTTTTATAAGAAAGTATTGAAAATGACGAAAAAAAATGTAATAATATAACCGATAAATAAATAATTCGGGAGAAACAAAAATGATTGACATTGATAAACTTAAATTCAACTCAAGAGGATTGATTCCCGCGGTTATTGTCGACGCTGTAAGCAAAAAAGTTTTGAGCATGTCATATATGACAAGGGAAAGTCTGAAAATATCAATGCAAAAGGGGCTTGTCTGTCTATGGAGCAGGTCAAGACAGCGAATTTGGATAAAAGGCGAGTACAGCAAAAATTATCAGCATATTGTCGAAATAATAGCGGACTGTGATTACGAGGCCTTAACGGTTATCGTTAAAAAGGACGGCCCCGCATGCTATAAGGGTACCGATTCATGTTTTACCGAGATAATGTGGAGAAGCGACGAGCTTAATTATTTCAGTTTTGACGCTCTTTCCGAAAATATAAAGAAACGCCGTGAAAAAATGCCCGAGGGTTCATATACGACTTATCTTTTGAGAAAAGGCACCGATAAGACGCTGAAAAAACTAAACGAGAGTTTTTTCAATCTCGCTCTCGACGTTAAGGACGAGGGTAAGGACGAGATAGCTCACGATATTTCCGAAATTGCGTATCATATAGCTGTACTGATGAATCAGACCGGCGTTAAAAACGAGGATGTTTACGCGTATCTGTCGTCTATGAACATAATGGAACCCCGCGCGGGACAGGGTAAACCGAAAGAAACGGTTAACGGAATTAAAATCGAATTATAATCGGGGAGTGTTTTATGTTTTTTTCATCATTGATATTTAAAATATCGGCTTTTTTTCTCTCGTTAATTATGAGTATCGGTTCCCTATCGGGGTTTACGGCGGGTAAACTTGAATATAAACAGGTGTCGGTTAATCCTATGAAGGGATTTATGCCTTTTTATTCGGAGACGGGAGCAAGTAATGAAAATCTTGCTTACAGCATGGAGTGGTTTTACATACCGATGTCCGATCTTGTAAGCGCAGACGGAGAGTTTACAATAAAACAGGCGATAGAACCCTATCTTGAAAATATATCTTCAAGAGGAAATCAGGCGGTTTTCAGAGTTTATCTCGATTATCCCGGAAAGGACGAGGATTCAGCCGGAGAATATATACGTTCGCTCGGAGTAAAGTTTTATGAATACGGACAGTACGGCGGAGGAGTTACTCCCGATTATTCGGATTCGAGACTTATTGATTTTCTTGAGAAGTTCATATATAAGCTTGCTCAGGAGTATGACGGCGATTCGCGTATAGCATTCATAACCGCAGGACTTATAGGTCATTGGGGCGAATGGCACGTATCGGTTGATGAAGCTAACCCGACCGAACAGCAGAAAGAACGGATTATTACGGCATATGAAAACGCTTTTAAATCAACGAAAATTCTCGCGCGTTATCCGGGTGATCCCGGAACGAAAAACGGTAGAATCGGATTCCACGATGATTCGTTCACGTATGAAACGATTGACGATACAAAGGACTGGTTCTTTTATACCCGGTTAAAGAAAAACAGGCTTACGAACGTATGGAAAAGTCAGCCGATCGGCGGAGAGTTTCGTCCCGAATGTCAGGAGCCGTTTATAAAAGGCGAAAAGCTTGAGGGCATGCAGAACTATAATGAATGCGTTAATAAAACACATTGCTCGTTTCTTATGATGCAGAACGCGTTTATGATGAATCTTTCCGATTCTCAGAAAGAAAACGTGTCAAAAGCATCCGCAAAGCTCGGATATGATTTTTATATAGATAAAGTAAACGTTAAGAAAATATTCGGCAAAGCATATATTTTCGTTCGAATCAGAAACGACGGCGTTGCTCCCATTTACGCAGATCCCGGAGTATTTATCGGTTCGGATAACGGTGAGTATGAAGCAAAGGGCGCAAAGCTTGACAAAATACAGCCCGGAGAATACGGGGTGTTTTATATTAAAACCGACGAAGATGTTACGGGTGAAATTTATGTCCGTGCAGGAAGCTTTTTCAAAAACGGCAAATGCGTTAGATTTTCGAATGTAAATGCGGACGATAGATTTGTTATCGGGACAATTGAATAAAAATAACCGCAGACGGGTGATATTTTGCCCGATCTGCGGTTTTTTCTGCAAGGGTATTACAGTTTATGATTGGGATTAGTTGATTTCTTCTTTTAATGTTTCTACTATCGAGTCTTTTTTGATTTTTTGTACGGAGTAGATCATTGATATTCCGGTTACGATAAAGACTGCAAGACATGCACCGATATACGCTTTATAATCTATCGAAAACGGAATGTATGAAGAGCCGAACGTTTTGTTCATTATAAGGTTTATAATTATACTCAAGGGGATTCCGTAAACGATAGCCTTGAGTCCGTAGAATACGCTTTCCATAACGATCATTTTTCTGAATCCTTTGGGAGTCATTCCGACCGAGCGGAGCATTGCGAACTCCTTACGGCGAAGTATTACTCCCGTTGAGACTGTGTTTAAGATATTTGCAATCGTTATAAGAGTCATCAGTGCAATAAATCCGTAAATGAATACCTGAAGAACATAAATTACCGTATTTACCGACTGTTGATTTTTATTTAAATTGAATACGGTGTCGTTCATATCGAACCCCGCTTCTGTCAAGGCGTTTTTAATTTCCTGTTCTGTCTGCTCGGGCGTTTTTGATTTTACACCGTAGATAAATGAAAGCTCGTTGTCGTTATCTGGGAGACTGTCAATCGTTTCGGCGTAAACGCTCATGGGAATATATGCGCTTATTGTTCCCTTTGAGTTAAGAGCGCACATGTCGCTGTATTTGTCGTAATCTATAAGTCCGCCGACGGAAGCTTTGAAATCTCCGTATGACGGGGCGTGAGCGGTAAACGACTTGCCTATAATTGAGGAAGTAAAGACCTTATTTACCGAATCCGAATGCGTCATGTTGTTCAATAAGAGGCATTTTACGATATCCGGCGAATAGAACTGCTCTCTGTCGAGCCCGTTTTCAAGACAAAGCTGATTAAACCTGCCGTCGTCAATAATGTTGATGTTGATTATTTTCTCATCGTCGAACAGTTTTTGATTCTGAACTGTAAGAACGGAGCTGTCGTTTGTAATATCTGCGTAGTTCTTGTTTTCATTCTCTTTATCTCCGCCAATTACATTTCTGAAGCTTTCTGCGCTGAAAACGTCATCAACGCTTTTTACTGATTCTATTACGTCCTTAACCTCATTGCAATCGCTGTAAGATGTATAAACGGTAATTTGATACGGCAGCGTTGAAGAATACTTATTCGAATCTGTCAGCATGGTGCAGAAGTAGTTTGTGCAAAGAAACAGAATAATCGACAGCGCGATTGACGCGGTTATCATATTTGTTTTTCTCGAATTACGTTTTAATGATTTATATGATATCTCGCCCTCGAATCCGAAAATTCTGGAAACTATCTTCGGACAGGAGTATTTTTGTTTTTTGATTTTAATCGAATCTGTTTGTCTGATAGCGTCAATGGGAGATATTTCAGATGCTTTTCTTGCGGGAATGAGCGTCGAAATCCATATGGTCAGAACACTGAATATTACTATCATAACTATTGCCCAGACAGGAACGTCTACGTTTATTTTAAGATTAGTATTTTCTATACCGGCAATCATACTTGTAGATATAATCTTATCGCTTATAAAATAAAGCGTGACTGCAATACCTGCAATGCCCGCAAGCGTTCCGACGGGGATTCCGATAATTCCTAATATAAAGCCCTCGAAATAAATCGAAGTCCGCTTTTGTTTTTTTGTCGCTCCGACGGAGGCTAACATTCCGAGGTATCTTACCCGTTCGCTGAGCGACATTGAAAAAGCGTTATATATCAAAAGAACGGAGGCTATAATTATAAGCGTCAGCAGGAAAATAACAGGAGGTACGAGCGTGCTTAAATATCCGCCCTTGTCAAACGAAAGATTTGCGGCGAGAAGTTCCGTATTCGTGTCAGGGTGTTCTATTTTATAATCCGAACAAATCGAATTAATTGTTTTCAACGCTGAAAAATTAGGACTGTTTAATTTAAAAAGAGCGGTAATTACGCCCGAATGCATTTCCTCGTCGCTGCCTAATATAAGAATAGGGTAGTCAAGCGTCGGCAGATTATAGTCGAGAACCGCCGTTATCGTAAATGAACGTTCTCCCGTCTTTACGAAACTGTAACTTTCTGTATCGCTCTCATCGCCCTCAAAATGTCCGAGGGGGAGAGTTATTTTATCGCCGACTTTCCAGTCGAGCATGTGTCTTTTGATATAATCTCCGCTGACGGCGGCTTCGCCGGGGGCGGAGGGGAGAGAACCCTCTATCTCGGTGGGAATCATGTGTTCAAGATAGGCTTTATCGCAAAGCGAACATAATTCATAATCTTTTTTGCTGTTACCGCCCTCTATTTCGAATACGAAACCATTTGACGGCTTGATTCTTATAACGGATTCGACTCTGTCGTCGGCAAGCGTTTTGTTGATCGTATCGTCGGAAACGTCGGTTACTTCAAAGTGCCAGTCTCCGTTCTGGAAAAGAGTTGCTTTTCCGAAAAACGAGATAAAAGAAGCCATTGCGGTGAAAACCGCGGTAATCATCGCAACGGAAATGCAGATGCCTATTAATGTGATAATTGTCCTGCCTTTATTTTCGCTCAAATGACGCAGGGTGAGCTTCTTGACCACATTCATCCGCGTTTTACCTCGTCGCCTACAATTCTGCCGTCCTGAATCGTTATAACTCTGTCTGCCGAAAGAGCGATTTTTTCGTCGTGCGTAATCATGATGACGGTCTGATTGAGAGCCTCGTTGAAATGACGAAGAAGATTTACTATTTCCTTGCTGTTTTCCGAGTCAAGATTTCCCGTAGGCTCGTCGGCGAGCATTATCGCTGGATTGTTTATTAATGCTCTGCCTATCGAAACTCTTTGCTGCTGACCGCCCGAAAGCTGGTTGGGTAAATGCTTTACTCTGTCGGAAAGTCCGAGAATTGATACGATTCTGTCTACCTGTGCTTTGTCGGGTTTTCTCGAATCAAGAAGGAGCGGGAGAGTCAAATTTTCCTCGACCGTGAGAATCGGTATAAGATTATAAAACTGATAAACAAGTCCTATCTGACGGCGGCGGAAAATCGCGAGTGCGGTTTCGTCAAGCTTCGTAATATCCGTATTTTCAATTATTACACTGCCCGACGTAGGCTTGTCGACTCCTCCGATTATATGCAGAAGCGTTGATTTACCGCTTCCCGAGGGGCCGACGATAGCAACGAAATCGCCCTTTTTTACGGTGAAAGAAACGTTGTCGAGAGCTTTTACCATAGTGTCGCCCTTGCCGTATGTTTTTGTGAGGTTTTTTATCTCAAGAATGTTCATGAGCTTGTCTCCTTTCAATTTGCTTTTGCCTTATGACACTATGATAAAGGACGAATATTACTCTGCGGTGACAATAATTATTACAATTGCGTCACACTGTCGATTTATAAAATCTGATTGTGAAAACGGAACCCTCGCCGTTTTTGCTCTCAACCGTAATTTTTCCGTTCTGTGAGTCGATAATTGATTTTGACAGCGCAAGACCTATTCCGACCGAATCCGGAGACGCGTTTTTGCCGTGGTAAAATCTTTCGAATACGTGCGGTATATCCTCCTCGGCGATACCGCATCCGGAGTCACGGATTATTATTTCTTTATACAAAAACGTTTCGTCCGTTTTTATTTCGAGCTTACCGTCCGATGGTGTATGCTCCATGCAGTTTTTAATAATATTCCCTATAGCTTCCGTCGTCCAATTAATATCACAGTTAAATACGGAATCGTTCGGCTCCGTTTTTAATTCGATATCCTTAACATCGAGCATAACGAGAAACGGCTGTACGCTCTTTTTAATCAGCTCGCCGGCTGAAATATCGCCTTTTATGAATTCAACGGTGCCGGCGTCAAGCCTTGAGAGCTTTAACAGCATCTGAATAAGCCAGTTTATTTTATTAAGCTGTGTTGATAAAATAGAAAGAAATTCTTTTCTTTTTTCTTCGTCCTTTTCATTTTCAAGCAGCTCAGTCATCATGACAGCCGAGGTAAGCGGTGTTTTTATCTGATGCGAAATATCCGCAAGCGAGTCGGCAAGATATTTTTTATCGTTTGAAAGCCTGTCGTTCTGATTATTCAGAATAAGTATTACTTTATATAGATTGTTTTTAAGTATAGACAATTCGCCCTCTCTGTTGTCGGGAATATTCAAATCGTATATTCCCGCGCAGATACGCGAAAGATAGTCGTTCAGTTTCTCGATTTCGGAGTATCTTTTATTTGTATAGACAATATACAGAGCCGTCAGAATTACGGAGCAGGCGAGCGAAACGACGGCGGGAACGATAGCGTAAAAAATACATACGGAAAAGGAGACTGTCGACAGTATTATCCCGGCGGTCAGTATTATTTTAAAATCCGAATTAATTACTCTGTGCGGCATACCCCAGCCCCCTGACTGTTTTAATAATTTTCGGTTCGGACGGGTCGTCCTCCAATTTGTCGCGTAAACGCTTTATATATACTGTCAGCGTATTGTCGTTTACGAAGTCGCCCTCTACGTCCCATATGTTCTCGAGAAGCTGTAATCTTGACATGACGACTCCCGGATTGTTGACGAAAATAAGAAGCAGTCTGTACTCCATTGCGGAGAGTATTATTTCCTCACCGCGTTTATAAACCTTAGCCTGTGAAATATTTATCGTAATATCGCCGAGTCTTGCTGTGTTTTCCGCACCGTTTTTCGAATAGCGTTTCAGTATCATTTTGATTCGAGCCATCAGTTCTTTTAATCTGAACGGCTTGGATATGTAATCGTCCGCGCCCATTTCGAGTCCCATAACGGCGTTAACCTCGTCGTCCGCCGCGGTCAAAAAAATTACGGGAATGTTGTATTTTGATTTTATAAATTTACATACGTCGTAACCGTTTCCGTCGGGCAGAGTCAGGTCGAGAATACACAGCGAAAACTCGTTTTTTGATATAATATCAAATGCTTCTTTTACGCACTTTGCAAGGATTACGGTATATCCCTCGCCCTCGAGAGAGTATTTAAGCCCCGTTGCTATGGCAGTATCGTCTTCCAAAAGAAAAATATTCATAAATATCACCGTATATAATATATCATATATATAGGATTATTTCCATTACGATATTGTAATAATTCGACATAATGCAAATAATGTTGATTTTTGTCTTTTTTTCTTTACAAATCCAGTTTTTTATGCGACAATAGTATACAATTATAAATAAAATGAGAGGGTTTTTGTATGGCAGGTTCACAAGCGTTTATAAAAGAATACGGCGAAAAGTCATTTGATGAGTTTCCGTTCTGCGACGGTGATAATCTTGCGATTTGCTCCATGTTTTATATGCCATTCGAAAATGTTGTTTCCGACTCATTCGACGAGAGCATAAGCCTCGACGAGGCGTTTGAAAAGTTGTTTGAATTCAGAGGAGGAGAGCATAAGGCAATAGGCTTGCTTATTAATCCGGAGCTTAGCAAAAACACTCAGTACATGACGAGCCGTCCGAGATATTCGCGTCTTAAAATGACCGGAGTCAGAAGCGTATACGAGCATGACCCCGCCGTTCAGTTTGCCGCATGTACTCTATTAATGCCGAACGGAGATAATATTATAATATTCAGAGGAACGGATGATTCCATTACCGGCTGGAAAGAGGATCTTGATATTTATACTAAGAAATCCATTCCCTCGCACGCTCTTGCCGTCGATTACATAAATGAAGCCGCCGAAAAGCTTGACGGTAAATTCATAATTCTCGGTCACTCAAAGGGCGGAAACGTCGCTCTGTACGGCGCGCTCAAATGCAGTGAGGAAGCGAGAGCGAGAATTAAGGAGCTTTACAATAATGACGGCCCCGGCTTTTTTGATCATTCAATGTTCCGTTCCGACGCTTATTCCGAGCTTCTGCCGAGATATCATCACATAGTTCCCGACTCGTCTTTTGTCGGAATGCTGCTCGCACACGATGACGATTACAAAGCGGTAAAGAGCAATAAGCTCATCGGCGTTATGCAGCACGATATGGGTACGTGGCAGTTAAAGGACGGAAATATCGTCGAGAGAAGCATTTCGCGTGCCGGACGCATAACCGATATAACTGTTTCGAATATTATTTCGAATGTAAATGACGCTCAGAGGCAGAGCATTGATACCGTTGTTTCGGCGGTTGTTACCGGACTGGGACAGGAGACGCTTCTTGATTTTTCAAAGAATGCGGTAAAAGCGATAGACGGCGCGGTTAAAGCCGTAAAAGGCGTTGACAAAGAGACGAGAAACGAGTTCAAATCCTCGTTTAAGGGAATGATTAAATTTATATTTGACGCGTCCAGAGAGGTAACAAGAGAGCGAATTCCCCTTGCCGTCGGCAGAGTGAAAACTCTTGTTAAATCTTTCGCCCCCGCAAACGCATAACTTAATATGAAGAATAAAAACGCGATTTCGTACAGAGACCGCGTTTTTTTAGCTATAGCAAAAGAGAGCCGAACCCCATAAGCCCAAAACGCACCGTCTCACGCCTTTGGTACTCTGTATGCCT
>UQQT01000056.1 GCA_900543395.1 uncultured Oscillospiraceae bacterium
TTTCAAGGGAAAAACCGTTCTCAGAGGCGTGAGACGGTGCGTTTTGGGCTTATGGAGTTCGGCTCTCTTTTGCTATAATATTCGTATCCGTTCGCGCGGAATATTATATTTTCAAATGATATAGAGTCCGCGCCGTCGACAGAGATCATGGTTTCAGTCTCCGAACCCCAAACGGTGTAATTCTCCGCCGTATCGTTTTTATCGGGAACAACGTAGAGAATGCCCTCGCTTTTGTCAAAATACCACTGACCGGGTTTATTAAGCGATTCGAATACGTTTAAAAGAAAAAATCTGTCGTCCTTTTTGATTCGCATACTCGACGTTTTGTCAAAGGTTACATGACCCGTTTCGCCGTCGTAGGACGATATGCGTAATGTCTCGTCCTTCCAGAAATGAAGAAGCTTCACCGTCACGTCGGTGATATTCTTAAAATCGGTGAAATCGTTTTTATCGGCGTACATGCCGTTAAATCCCGCGTGGTAAGGGTCTGTCACGTCGCATCCGTCGGCAATATCGGAATCGGACGCGTCGTTTACGTACAGATAACCGCTCTCGGGATATCTCGTTTTTGAAAGAGTCGTTTCTTCATTGAACAGAATATTAATATCGGCATTTTTTCCGATATCCTTTTTGAACGCGCGGACTCCGTTTACTTTGCACTCTTCGAATCCCGAATAAGCCTTGCCCGCGGTGAAAACGACTTTTTCATCCTTATACGATTTATAAGTAACGCCGGATTTGTCGGTTTTATTGAAATTAACCGTTTCGTCGAATGTGTACGTTCCGCCTCTGAATACGACTTCGGTAATATCCCCGAGCTGTTTTGCCTTTTTCTTTGCACCCGAAAGCGTGGCAAGAGGCGAGTTAATCGAACCGTCGGCAGAATCGTCGCCGTCGGGGGAAACGTATAAAGTCCTGCCGTCGGCTGCGTAAGCGGAAAGCATCGGAACCCCCGTGCAGATAAGAACGGCGGATGAAAGAAGTGTTGTAATGAACTTTCGGAACATGGGATGAACCTCCGTCGGGTGTTGTAATATATACCTATACTAACATACAACGGTTTACAGTTCAATATAAACAATGATTTATTGCCTGTTCGGGTGGTGACAATCTGTTTTTTTCTGTATATAATATAAATACAGAGAGCTGTCCGATGGACGGTTCTCCCTGTGTGTTTAGCTGAAAACAGCCGCCGACAGTAGGAATGGGGCGGTTATTTTTTTCTCGACGTTCGATAAGAATAATGATTAACATAACAATGGTTATGCAGACAATAAATTTGCGTCAGCAATATCAAATTGCGGGTTTGAGTCGGCAAAATCATAATTAAAAATTTCCTGCCTTTACCCCGGGAAGACAATGTGTCTTTCCCTACGTCTTAATCCGAATTTGCCTAAATTTTTTAATCTGATTTTCATTCCGGTCACTGCTCACTGTCTGCTGCCCGCTGACATCTCCGCCAGCGTCTCCGACGCGTTCTCCTCTATAACTTCCTCCCAGCACTCGAACGCTTCGTTTCTCGCCTGCCCGGGCTTTACATCCGCAAATTCCGATATAATATCCTCTGTCCCGTCCCGCGAAAGTATACACGAAGAAAACACGAGTCTGTACGTCCCGTTCTTTTTATAAAGCGACGAGGTTATACACAGCTTGAGCTTTTCCGCCGAAGCGCAGAACGCGCACAGATTTTCAAAATCCGTGCTCTCCGCCGTGTAGAATTCCGGCTCGTTTTTAATAAGAGCCCTGCCGGGATTCCTCGTAAAATTAAAAAAAAGCATACACCCTCCGTCCGGATCGGGCAGAGCTTCTATCGTCATCCCGCGTTCAAAAAAACGCGGGTCGTCCGCTTTTTCGTTTATCTTTTCGAGCGCAAAGCGGACTATCAGCTTCGTTTTGTCGGACGAATAATCGAGAGAATCGTATGTAACGCCGAATTCTTCCAATTCCGAACGCGAAATCATGACAGCCGCGCAGCCGTCTCTTATATTTAAAATATTCATATACCGCGCCCCCTTAGTTTTATAATATTCGCTCTGCTTGTCATAAGCAATTAAAAAAATAAGGAAACGCGTCATTTTCGTTTATAAAAATAAGGCGTTAGGGCTAATAATTAGAAAAATAACCGATAATAAATACAATAATTCTGATTGAGAATTAAATTTTCTTATATATGATATAAAATGTATACGAATAATTTAACTGGAGATGTATGTTATGTTAACTTCCATAGTAGGTATCAACTGGGGCGACGAGGGCAAGGGACGTATGGTCGACCTTTTCGCGTCCGATTACGACGTAGTAGCCCGCTACCAGGGCGGTAACAATGCCGGTCACACCGTTATAAACGACAAGGGCAAATTCATCCTCAATCTTCTCCCCTCGGGCATTCTCAGCGACACCACCGTTAACGTTATGGGCAACGGTATGGTAATTGACGTTGAGCATCTGACAAAGGAGATCAAGGCGATTACGGACAAGGGTATTTCCGTAACCCCCGACAATCTTAAGATAAGCGATAAGGCGGTTATATGCATGCCTTACCACAAGCTTCTCGACTGTCTCGAGGAGGACAGACTCGGCGACGCGAAATTCGGCTCGACGAGAAGAGGCATTTCCCCCGTTTACTCCGACAAATACATGAAAAAAGCTATCAGAATGGGCGATCTTTTCGATAAGGAGGCTCTTAAAAAGAAGCTTGAGCCCATTGTCGAGTGGAAGAATCTCACCGTTGCGAACGGCTACGGTCACGAGCCTGTTTCCGCCGACGAAATGTACGACTGGCTCATGACTTACGCGGAGCCTTTTGTCCCCTACGTATGCGACACGACCGTTTATTTAAACGAGATGAACAGACAGGGCAAGAACATTATGTTCGAGGCTCAGCTCGGCGCGCTCAGAGATATAGATTTCGGCATCTATCCCTACACCTCCGCGTCCTCGACGATTGCGGCTTACGCTCCCATAGGCGCGGGCGTTCCGAATCTTCATCTTGACGAGGTTATCGGCATCATGAAAGCGTACTCGACCTGCGTAGGCGAGGGACCGTTCACCGCGGAGATGTTCGGCGACGAAGCCGAAGAGTTGAGAAAAGCGGGCGGAGAATACGGTGCGGCAACCGGCAGACCGAGAAGAGTCGGCGGATTCGACGTTGTAGCTTCAAAATACGGCACGCTTGTACAGGGAGCTACGTGCATTGCGCTTACAAAACTCGACGTTCTCTCATATCTTGACAAGATTCCCGTATGCGTCGCTTATGACGTTGACGGCGAGATTGTTCACGACTTCCCCGTAGGCGTTGCTCTCATGAAGGCTAAGCCCGTTTACGAGTATCTCGACGGATTCAGGTGCGACGTTTCAAAGTGCAGAAAGAAAGAGGATCTGCCCGAGAACGCTCTTAAATATATCGAATACATTGAAAAACAGGTCGGATGCAAGGTTAAGTACGTTTCCGTCGGCGCCGAGAGAGACGCTTACGTTCGGATGTATTAATTAAAAAGGCGGTTTTTTCATGCGCTGTAACGTACTTCTTGTTTCCTCAAGCGAAAAAGGTGCGGCCGCAATATCTTCGCTCGTTTCCGACGAAAAATACTACCCCGTCGTGACGGCGGATTCCGTCTCGAAAGCACAG
The DNA here is from genome assembly GCA_900543395.1 of uncultured Oscillospiraceae bacterium. Classification (GTDB taxonomy): domain Bacteria; phylum Bacillota; class Clostridia; order Oscillospirales; family Acutalibacteraceae; genus CALACW01. Next base: position 3,629 of record UQQT01000056.1, read on the forward strand.
ATGCTTTGCGAGGCGGGTTGTTATGACCTTATAATAGTAAACGCTCCGCTGTCAGACGACTTCGGAGCGGAATTTGCGGTAAAGAAAGCATCCGAGCAGACATGCTCCGTCATTATGATAGCCAATGAAAGCATAGTCCGAAAATTAAGCGCAAAGGTCAGCAAATACGGCGTTCTCGTAACAAAAAAGCCTATTGACGTTTCCGCGTTCGGCGTCTGTCTCGACCTTGCGTGCGCGATGATTTCGAGATATAAAAAGCTTGAAGCGCAGAATGAGGAGCTTAAGGAGAAATTAAGCGAGGTAAAGCTTGTCGAGAGAGCCAAAAACGTGCTTATGGAGTGTCTTAAAATGACCGAACCGCAGGCTCACAGGTATCTCGAAAAACAGGCTATGGACATGCGCGTAACGAAAAAGGAAGCCGCAAATTCAGTAATCAGAACCTACACCGATTCCTATTGAAAGGATAAATTTATATGGATAATCAAAATCAGTCCCCCGCCGTTGTTCCCGAAAGCGAAAAAACGGTATTAAGTTTAATTCAGCCGACAGGTACGCCTACCCTCGGCAACTACCTCGGCGCGCTTAAAAACTGGAATAAGATGTCAAAGGATTATAACTGCATTTTCGGCGCGGCGGATCTTCACTCAATAACCGTCAGAACGGCTCCCGCCGATTTGAGAAAACGCTCGACGGAGATTTTCGCCCTGCTTCTCGCCCTCGGTCTTGACCCGGAGAAGAATATAATTTTCATGCAGTCTCACGTTCCCGACCATGCTCTTTTAGGCTGGATTCTCAACTGCTACACACAGTTCGGCGAGGCTTCGAGAATGACGCAGTTCAAGGATAAATCCGCAAAGCACGCCGACAATATAAACGTCGGACTTTTCGCATATCCCACGCTCATGGCGGCCGATATTCTCCTTTATAATGCGGACTACGTTCCCATCGGAGAGGATCAGAAGCAGCACATGGAGCTGACCCGCGATATCGCGGAACGCTTCAACGGCATTTACGGCAATGTGTTCAAGATTCCCGAGCCGTTTATCGGCAAGGCGGGCGCGCGCGTTATGTCGCTTCAGGAGCCGGAGAAAAAGATGAGCAAATCCGACACCAACACGAAGTCGTTTATTTTAATGACAGATACGCCAGACGTTATCGTTAAGAAGATAAAGAGCGCGGTCACCGATTCCGAGGCAAAGGTGTACTATTCGCCCGACAAGCCCGGAGTCAGCAATCTTATGGATATTTATTCGGCATGCACGGGACTTACAATCGAGCAGATAACCCGCGACTTTGACGGTAAGGGCTACGGCGAATTCAAGAACGCGGCGGCCGAGGCAGTCATAGAGGAAATCCGCCCCGTACAGGAGGAATTCAATAAAATCGTAACCGACAAGGCGTACATTCTCGAAACCGCGAAAAAGGGAGCCGAAAAGGCGCAGAGAATCGCGGACAGAACGATGCGCAAGGTTATGAAGAAAGTCGGATTCATGCAGCTCGGCTGATTTAATTTTGAATTTACGAATTCTTAACACATGTTTAACACCGTAATTTTAATATTATAGATTGATAATTCTCTGAAAGGTCGGTCGTATTATGAGAAAAGACATGCCGTACAAGCTTTACGACATAATCCCGTCGCAGCAGACGATGTACTTCCTTTTAAAATACAGTATTCACAAGCAGGTCGTTCAGATTCCGCTGTGCGTAACCGTGAGGGAAAATCTCGATATCGACATTCTAAAAAAGGCGTTTGTTGAGGAGATTAAGAGAAACGACGCGCTCAGAATCCGTTTTGTCAAAGCCGACAAGCAGATAAAGCAGTACTTTCTGCCCGAATACGTACCCGAGGATATCCCCGTTATGCATTTCGGAAGCACGGTATTGAGGGACGAGTATTTTCAGAAGGATGCCCAGAAGCCGGTTAAGCTGTTTAAATCCATTCCTTACAGATTTGTAATATTCACCCTGCCCGACGGCAGCACGGGAATGTATATGAACGTCAGCCACTTAGTAACCGACGCTATCGGAGGCGCGCTGTTCTTCTCAGATCTGCTCGGCGTTTACAAAGCTTTGAAAAACGGTACGGACATGCCCGAACCGCTTGCTTCGTATGAAGAGTATATTCAGACCGAATTCAGCTACCTTGCAAACGAGAAAAAGCACGGCAGGGACAAGGACTGGTATATTCACTACTGGAAGGATAACGGCAGACTTTTCTATGCCGGAATCCACGGACACGATCTTCTTGACAAGGCGAGAAAAAAGGATCCAGATATCACCGTTCCCGCGGCGTACGACCCGATTCATGACAAGGCAGACGTTATAAAAAAGGAAGTAAGCAGGGAGCTTACGGAAAAAATTTACGCCTACTGCAGGGAGTATATGATTCCGCCCGAGGTAATGTTCCTCTACGGCGAGAGGGCGCACGCCTCAAAGGTAAACTACCGCGCACCCGACATTCTAAACATGCTCATGTGCTCGCGCAGAGCGACCCTTACGTCTAAGCGCGTCGGCGGATGCCTTGCACAGCCGTTACAGCTTCGCACCTCGCATGAGGAGACGGAAACCTTTGCGCAGGCTGTCGACAAGTTAAGCGCGTGCAGAAACAGCCTCGTCCGTCACATGAATTTCCCGTACCTCGAGGCGAGAGGACTTCAGCAGGAAATTCAGCACCTGAGCGCAATGCAGGGACCGTCGTGCCTTATGTTCTCGTGGCTCCCCGTCACGTACGCGGCTAAGGAATCGGGAATCGACTTCGATTTCACCGCATACTGCATGGGCAGATATGTTATGCCTCTCTACGTTTTCGCGGTTCCGAATCCGAAAACCGGCGGAACGGACTTCTACTATATGAGACGTTCGAATTTTATAAAGACGGAGCATATCGACCTTCTTCACAAGAATATGATTTCCGCACTCGAAAAGGGAATCGCAAATCCCGACATGACCGTAGGTCAGCTTCTTGATGAACTTGAAGATTTTCCTTGGCAGATATAAATAAAAATTTACGGAACCGCTGACGATTCGGCGGTTCCGTTTCTATGATACTTTGTGTCGGTTTATAATTTTTTTAAATTTACATCGTACAGTTTAATTAAATAACATAAGAAAAGAATGACTGTTATGTGGATTGTATTTGCATTCGCTTCCGCTTTGTTCGCATCTCTTACGTCAATTCTTGCAAAGTGCGGAATTAAGAAAACGGATTCGACCGTCGCTACGGCGATACGTACGATAGTAGTATTGATAATGGCGGTAATAACGGCGGCAATATCAGGCTCGCTCGGCTCGATAGGCGATATCGGCGCAAAAACGCGGATATTCCTCATTCTGTCGGGACTCGCGACAGGCGCGTCATGGCTGTGCTATTTTCGCGCGCTCCAGTCAGGCGAAGTTAACAAGGTCGTGCCGATTGACAAGTCGAGCGTAATTCTTACCTTGATTCTCGCATTTATATTTTTAGACGACAAAATAACGCTGTTAAATGGCATGTGCATTGTTTTAATCGGCGCGGGAACGTTTCTGATGATTGAAAAAAAGGAAACGGATTCCGACAGAAAAAAGGACAAACGCCCGACGTGGATACTTTACGCCGTTCTGTCTGCGGTGTTCGCCTCGCTTACGTCGATTCTCGGCAAGATAGGTATTGACGGCGTCGAATCAAACCTCGGCACTGCGATACGTACGGCGGTCGTGCTCGTCATGGCATGGGTAATGGTATTCGTAACGGGCAAGGGCGGAGAAATAAAGAAAGCCCCGAAAAACGAGCTGTTGTTTATCTGCCTGTCGGGACTCGCGACCGGCGCGTCGTGGCTGTGCTATTATAAGGCTCTGCGCGACGGCTCGGCGGCAGCGGTCGTTGCGATAGACAAATTAAGCATACTCGGCACGATAGCCTTTTCACGAATCGTGTTTAAGGAAAAGCTGACCGTCAAGAGCGGTATAGGACTTACGCTTATCGTCGCGGGAACAATGCTTATGCTGGTAAAATAACCGGATAAAACAAAATAACAAAAACCGTAATTCATAATTTGTTTCGTTATGAATTACGGTTTTTTACGCTCATTCTTTTTAATCTTTTTTCTGTGAAAAATCGGCTTTCGGTCGTAGAATGCGTTTGTTAATGGAATAATCAACGAAAAATTCGCCAAAACCAACGGTAAAAACCAAAAATCCGATGTACTGTCATACGTTATTACATTCTCATCGGAGAATGCGATTTTGCGCTTAATTAAATACATTAACAATAACAGCATTACGGAACCCCGCCGTAACGAGAGTATACAGTATATAATACAACGCTTTATCCGCTTTAGACAGCTTCGGATTCCGCTGTTTCTTTTTCTTCTTTTTTTGTTTTGTTATCAATCATCTATTCGTATGTGTTTATTTACATAAAAAATGGTGATTTGAATACTTGTAAATATCTCCTCTGTTGCCGATTTCGATTACTCTGACAAGAAGCACATTATTATCTGCTGTTATATTATGCGGTAATCGCCGACTCGTAATAGATAATATCCTGCGTATCCCTGCATTTGCTTTATGTCTCCCGATTCGGGTAATTTATATATCGCTTTAAGCAAACGTTCTCTTTGAGGTTTTGGCTGTTTTGCAATAAACTATACGGCTCTTTTATCAATTTCAATTCTGTATTTCATTCGGGTCAACTCCGCACATTTTTACAGCATCGTCAAAAGAAATGAAATTGCCTTTATCCTCGCTGTTCTCGTAGTTTTTTATAAGAGAAATACAGAAATTGTCGTCGGCTGATTCGTCGGCGGTGTTTATCTTCTTTAAATATAATCTGTCGGTGTTAATTTTGGTTGTTCCGAAGTGGGTTAAATTATCCATAGTGTTCACCTTTGACCGTTTATAATTTAAAAGGTTATATATTGTTATGATAATATATTATCGTGAAAAACTCAACCCGAATATAAAAATCTTCACCGTCATATTTTATTTATATAAAATAAAAATAAGGCGGGGCGAAAAATAAAAAATTCAAACATTTTCATAAAAAATTTTAGAAAACCTCTTGATTTTTGTTTAAAAGTATGTTACTATAAGGTTGCAGACAGGGAGACCTGTCAGAGAGAGGTTCATATCCCCCGCTTCGGCGGCGACTCTCTCAAACTAAAACAGATCGGAGGGAAATATCATGATTTTTGACTGCAAAGCAAGACTCGGTTCTGCGCGGTTTGATTCGAGATGTTCCTCCCGCCTGCGGAGAGGACCGTTAAGGATTATCAGTAACCGCGCATGAGCCGAACGGACAGTAAGCTTCGTTACGGAGCATGCGCTTTAATTATTAAATACGGCTGACAGCGAGTTTCAGGTTTTAAGCTATAACAGAGAACTACGGGAAATCGATTTTCCGCACAGCTTACAGAAAAATGAAAGCTTTAAATTCGATGTTTGATCGTATGAGCGGAAAATCCCTTGATTTATACGGCAAAAACCGTATTTGATTACGCCGGCTAAGGCGTACGCGGACGGTTAAGGACGACCGGAACAGATGTGTTACCCCCAGTCGTTTTATGAAAAGGATCGGATAGGACGGATTTAGGAAATCTCATAATTATAAAATACGGCGCACGGTATTTAAAGCCTCGTAATTTAAGTAAAGTTTTACTTTGGATATTTATAGGTGCGCGCCGCACGCGAAAAAGAAGCGATCCGCGTTCTGTTTAATCACCGCAATTTGAAAAAACAAAGGGGATATTACCGCAGGGGAGCCGTTGAAAAATAAAACGGAGTAAGCGATTAAGAGCGAAATTTACGAAAAGTAAAGAAGCAAATATTTATAAAGAAGCTTCGCTTTTCGAATATCGAAGGAATTTTTCAGTAAGAAATCGCAGCGGTTTTAGGAAAAACGGTGCCTTGACAAGTGAATATTACGATACAGCAAAAACGCATGTAAAGAGTTTTTCGAAAGTAAATAAATACACGAAAAATAAGATAGATATTAAAACCGATTCGCCCCTCGGAGCTTGCTTCGAGGGGCGAACAATAATTCATTGCATTACCGTGCGATGAATTATTGTTCGCAGCGGTCAGCGGTCAGCGGTCAGCGGTCAGCGGTCAGCGGTCAGCAGTCAGTGAACGGATACCGTAAACTAATCGCTGTCCGCTGTTCACAGGGAAGTATAATTTACTTTTGCAGATTATTCTTTACTCCACGGTTACCGATTTTGCGAGGTTTTTCGGTTTGTCGATATCGCACCCTTTTGTTCTCGCCGAGTAATAAGCCCAGAGCTGTAACGCGGGGGCTGTGACGGCGGGGGCGAAAAATTCGTTCGTCTCCTCCAATATCACAACTTCGTCCGCGAGAGGGAATTTATCTCTTAATTTTTCCGTCGTAAAGCATATAACGTACGCTCCCCGTGCCTTTATCTCGTTGATTCCGTTAGCCGTTTTGTCTGCGAGGCGTTTGTTCATCGCGACTGCAAAAACCTTAGTTCCGCGCTCGATAAGCGAGATTGTTCCGTGCTTTAATTCGCCCGCCGGCAGGCACTCGGAGTGTATATACGTTATCTCCTTTAATTTAAGAGAGCCCTCCATTGCGCACGTAAAATCAACGCCTCTGCCTATAAAGAATACGTCCTTTTCGAATGCTGTGAACGGTGCGCGGCGGCTTATATACCCGGACAGCGATACGGTGCTTTTTATCATATCGGCAAGGGAGAAAAGCTCGTTTTCATATTCGTTAAGCTCTTTGTCCGGTGTGTTTTTTTTGATTTTCGCAAGATAAATTCCGAGCATATAAAGTGCGGTCAGCTGTGTTGTGTAGCCCTTTGTAGTGGCTACGGCGGTTTCCCGCCCGGCGCGGGTGTAAATTACGTTCTCGCCCGTTTTTGCGATGTAGCTGTCCTTTACGTTTACGATTGAGAGAGTTACACAGCCTGATTCCTTTGCATTTTTAAGCGAAGCGAGAGTGTCTGCCGTCTCGCCCGACTGGCTTATCGCAATGACGAGCGTTTTTTTGTCTAAGGGGGTGAACGAATATCTCATTTCGCTTGCGATTACCGCACGGCACGGTATTTTCAGTATTTTTTCGAAGAATAGTTCCGCCGCTGCGCCGGCATGGTAAGCCGATCCGCACGCGGTGAAGTAAACACGGTCGGAATTTTTCAGCTTTTCAATGAATTTTTCATCGAATCCGAAGCTTATTTCCCCGTTTTTACAGTATGCGTCAATCGTTTTTTTAACGGCATCGGGCTGTTCGTATATTTCCTTTAGCATAAAATGCTCGTACCCGTCTTTGCCGTCCGAATTCAAATCCGCGTCCGCCCTTTGGGGCGTTTTTTCTTTTTCTTCACCGGAGAACGAGTAAATTTTAACCTCGTCCCTGTTTATAACCGCGATTTCGGAGTCGTCGAGGTATATAAATTCGTCCGAATATTCGCCCAGAGCCGAAATATCCGAGGCTATTCCCGCCCCCGAATTAAATTTTACAGCCGTCAGGGGACTTAAATATCTTGCCGCGGCAATTTCGCCCGGGGAGTCAGAACAGACCGCGGCGAATGCGAACGAGCCTTTTAACTTTTTAACGGTTTTTATAACAGCCGAAAGCAGACTGCCGTCGTAATTTATCATCAGAAGCTGTGAAATTACCTCCGTGTCCGTGTCGGTTTCGAATTCAACGCCCATTGATATAAGCTCTTTTTTAATCTCGTCCGCGTTCTCGATTATTCCGTTGTGAACGACGGCGATTTTTTTGTTTTCGCTTAAAATCGGATGCGCGTTTTTTTCATTCGCTTCTCCGTGCGTCGCCCAGCGAGTATGCGCTATTCCGACGGGGGAAGAAACGTTTTCGTATTTTAATTTTTCTTTAAGCGCGCTTATCCTGCCGGCCGTTTTGACCGCGCTTATTTCCCCGTTGATTTCGACTGCGATTCCCGCGGAATCGTAGCCCCTGTACTCAAGTTTTTCGAGTCCTTTTATCAGATGCTCCGATACGTTTTCGTTCATTGCGAAGCCGACTATTCCGCACATACAGCATTCCTCCAATAAAAATTCGATTGTAAAATTGTATAATATTATTAATATACAATTTATATAAAATTATTCTTTTGAGTAATATATTGAATAATAAAAAAAATTGATAATTTCGAGACAAACCCGAAAATATGTGATATACTGTATATAGCAAAAGAGAGTCGAACTGCAAAGGAATATATCCGCCCTCTTTGAGCTTCGACTGCGTTAAAGAAACTTGAAAGCCGTTAGGCATCCGGCGTTCCTTTGCCTTGCCGAAACGAAAATATGATGAATATAACCGCTGTTGCAATCGTTCGCACACACTGCTCTTTGCGAGCAAAGCAGTG
>UQQT01000057.1 GCA_900543395.1 uncultured Oscillospiraceae bacterium
AGGCGTGAGACGGTGCGTTTTGGGCTTATGGGGTTCGGCTCTCTTTTGCTATAGCAAACGCCCTTAAAAAATCAAGCCAGTCATATCTTACCTTTGTCGTTTTATTTAATAACGATGATGCAACAGGTTGTTCAACAGCTGCCGTACTACTCATAAAAAAAACATACACCTTTCAATAAATTGTAATTAAATAACAGCTACAACATAATAACATTTTTTTGAATTTCAGACAAGTTATTTTCAATGTTTTTTGTATTTTTTCTTATTTCGACAATAAATTTATAAAAAATTTGATATCTTTCATATTTTATAAAAATATTTATATCCCCATATATAAAAAAATTGTTGACAAAATACAAAAAAATGGTATATAATTATAATTGTATTAATAAAACTATCACCATACGAACGGATTATATTATGAGATCATCATTTTCCGTCCCTGCCGAAAGCAAATCCGACGTCGTTCTTATACAAAAGTGCAAGTCAGGAGACGAAAAAGCCCTTGCCGAGCTTATCGCGAGGTACACGCCCATGATAAGAAGTGCGGCGGGAGGTTTTTCAGCCGTTATACTCGACGCAGACGACAAGGCGCAGGAGGGCATGCTCGGCTTCATAAATGCGGTATACACATACGACGCGGATAAAACGAACGCGTCATTTTCGACATACGCTTACGCATGCGTAAAAAACCGCGTGATTTCTGCGGTACGAACGCTCGGCGCAAAGAAAAACTCCGCCGACTGCAGCCATATCAATTTAGACGACATATCGGAATCGGACGCGCAGGAGGATTCCGCCCCGGAAATAAAGCTCATAGAACGGGAACAGTATGCAGAGTTATTGAACAGTTTTTACTCGGTCTTGTCTGACTTTGAAAAAAAAGTTCTGTCCATGTATCTTTCCGGTTATTCATATAACGAAATCTCACAGAAACTAAACATCACAAAGAAATCAGCTGACAACGCGCTTCAGAGAATCAAAAGAAAACTGCGCGATGTCAGGGATAACCACGGCGCAAAGTCCGATTGACAGTCGGTTTTGGATATATGTCCCGAAGCGGGTGTACCGCGCGGGGGCGAATACTTTTTTTTCAAGCGAGGTAGCACTATGTACGAAGACAAGACACTTATATGCAGAGACTGCGGTCAGGAATTCGTGTTCACCGCCGGTGAGCAGGAGTTCTACGCAGAAAAGGGACTTACCAACGAGCCTAAAACATGTAAGGCATGCCGTATGGCACGCAAACAGGCGGGAAGACCCGAGAGAAAGCTTTACACGGCAGTATGCGCAGAATGCGGCGGAGAGGCTAAGGTTCCCTTTGAGCCCCACGACGACAGTTCTGTCCTTTGCAGTGCCTGCTATGCTAAAAAACTTGCGGCTAAAGGATAATTCCGATACGGTAATTGATACTACAGCATAAAGAACATAAAACGCCGACGTACTCCGCCGGCGTTTGTTTTTTTATTCCCACTCGCGTTTTTCTATCTCGCTTTTAAAAAACAGTTTTCCGTTTTCAAATTCTTTTATCGGCGTTATTTTTTTGCGTTTTGTTAGATCCTCAACGTTTTGTCTCGAACATCCCAATAATTCGGCCGCACCCGCTGTATTCACGACTCTGTTTGCAACAAAGGAATAGAAATCATTTTTTGTCAGAGGCACCGTTGTTCCGTTTTCATAAAGCTCCGAATCCGAAATCGACATATTATCCCCCCAGCATATTCCGTATCCGCCGACCTGCAAACGGACATTCTTTACCGCTTCGGGGTTATTCTTCAGCAAAATACCCGTCGGCGACTGCGGAGAACATATCATCTGTAAATCGCAAAGCTTTATTTTTCCGTTTCTAAAGAATATTAATATTTTATTATTATTTAACGGAACGATATCGTCTATCTTTTTTGCTCTTCGATTTTTTATATTTTCGGGAAGATCGTCATACAAAATCGGAGATAAGAAAAAGTCATCCTGCGCACACCGTCCGTTTGACAACATAAGTAAGTCAAATTCGTCATATTTTTTCAACCCGTTATCCTTTAGTATCTGTGCTAAATTTTGTCTGTCGGACGGAACAATTCTATGTTCAACCCATATTCTGCTCCAATGGGAATTGACCGTTTTTATATTTTTTTTTGCAAAAGAGGACAAAAGAATCGGAGTATTCCATTCGTCGGCGTTGTCGGTCAGTTCTATATAAAATTTTTTCGGTTTTTCATAATAAAATAAGTATGCCGTAATACTGTCGGATCCTGACTCATTTATTATTGCAAAAATCTTCATAATATCGCCATCGCCTCCATATCATTTCCCATATTTTATCAGTAAGACTTTTGCTTATCACTCCGCACAGTCCGTCAAAAATCTCATTTTTATCACTTTCAGTCAACGGGTTAACATACGGAAGTTTGTCTTTAGGTATCAATTTAAGATTATCAAACGATGAATTCGATCCTAAAAAATTCTGAATCGGCTTATCTGCCAGAACGTCAAACCGTGCAATACTTTCTTCTGTCAGACAAGGAGCCAGAAGAGAAAGTCCGTGGTCAAAAAGAGGTGCAAGCCGTATCGTTTTCTTTTTTGGGTTTTTCAGAACCTCTATGTTTGCTCCGTGTCTGTCCCTGTTCATAATCAGAAAATCAACAAGGAACATTTCATAAATATATTTTTCAAATCCCAAACGAATACAAAAATCAATCGGAGATTCATTGTCATGCTTTTCCAATTCATAATAAATATCAAAAGCCGCTTTCTCCTCACCGCGATTTTTAAAGTCATCAGATGAACACAAATAAGTTTCAATATATCTGCCGTTAATATTTATATCCGCATGAATTAAATTATAATGCACATGTTCTATTCCCAAAATATTAAGAAGTCTGTCAACAATGAATTCATTTACGCTCTCATGCCCGACTACTCCGTTTATCGAATCATAATTCGATAATTTATAATATACTTTGCTTCCCGAAATTTCCGAGGACGCTTTCAGAAACGAACCCGCAGTGCCGGAGGAATGACGGATTTTCGACCATTCCAGATAAGTTAAGTTTTGTCTTTCAAGTATTAAATCAGTCATACGATTCACCTGTAAAAATTATATAATATAACTTGACAAATGTCAAGTTACTTAATTATCAATATTTACTTGACATGCGTCAAGCTATTAATGCTTTGTTTCCCGCCCGTCAGAATTTAATGTATATATAATAAAAAAAAACAAATAATATCCGTACAGAGGTGTTATGTATGATTTTTCTAAAAGCATTTCTTATAGGCGGACTTATATGCGTCGTCGGTCAGCTTTTAATCGACCTCACGGCTCTGACTCCGGCGCGTATTCTCGTCGGGTTCGTCGTCGCTGGAGTTATTTTATCCGCCGTCGGGCTGTATAAACCGTTTGCCGAATTCGCGCAGGCGGGTGCGACGGTTCCGCTGACGGGATTCGGTCACGTTCTGTGCGAGGGAACGAAAAAAGCAGTCGACGAGCAGGGGCTTATCGGCGCGCTGACAGGTCCGATGACGGCAGGCAGTGCGGGAATCATGGCGGCGCTGCTGTCGGGACTTGCCGTTTCGCTGTCGGCAAAGCCTAAATCAAAATAAATTGCGCTCCCCTCTTGACAAATCCAAAAAACGGATTATACTATATATTAGCACTCGAAATATCAGAGTGCTAATATTTCTTTTTAAAGGTGACGTATCATGAAGAAAAAACAGTTTAAAGCAGAATCAAAAAAACTGCTTGACATGATGATTAACTCTATATATACGCATAAGGAAATCTTTTTAAGAGAGCTTATCTCGAACGCGAGCGACGCTATCGACAAGCTTTATTTCCGTTCGCTTACCGACGAAAGCGTAGGCAAAAACAAAGAGGACTTTTTCATCAAAGTCGATATTGACAAGGAGAACAGAAACCTCATCATTACCGATAACGGTATCGGCATGACGAGCGAGGAGCTTGAGAACAACCTCGGCACGATCGCAAAAAGCGGTTCTCTCGATTTTAAGAAGGACAATGCGGAGTCGGATAAAAAAGACGACGTTGAAATTATCGGTCAGTTCGGCGTAGGATTCTATTCTGCATTTATGGTAAGCGACCTCGTTACCGTCGAAAGTAAGGCTTTCGGCTCGGAGCAGGCGTACCGCTGGACGTCGACCGGTGCGGACGGCTACACAATCGAGCCGTGCGATAAGGAGGACGTCGGCACCGTTATCACTCTTCACATAAAAGAGGATACGGAAAACGAGAAGTACGACGAATTCCTTGAAACATACAAAATCAGCGGACTTATCAAAAAGTATTCCGATTATATAAGATATCCCATTAAGATGGATTTCGAATCCTCACGTCAAGTTGAGGGCAAGGAGGGCGAGTACGAATCGTTTACCGAAACGCGTACCGTCAACAGCATGATTCCGCTTTGGAGAAAGAACAAAAGCGAAATTACAGAAGAAGAGTACGACCGTTTCTACTCCGAAAAATTTTACGACTTCGAAAAGCCCGCAAGGATTATACACACAAAAACAGAGGGACAGGCGACGTTCGACGCGCTTATGTTTATCCCAAAGAAGCCTGCGTACGACTATTATTCAAAGGAATTTGAAAAAGGACTTGCGCTTTATTCAAACGGCGTTCTTATCATGGACAAGTGTCCCGACCTGCTCCCCGACTATTTCAGCTTCGTAAGAGGTCTCGTCGACAGCGCGGACTTATCTTTAAACATTTCGCGTGAGGTTCTCCAGCACGACCATCAGCTCAAGCTCATCGCCAGAACCATTGAGAAAAAGATTAAGAACGAGCTTACGAAAATGCTTAACAACGAGCGCGAAGCATACGAAGAATTCTATAAATCCTTCGGCGTTCAGCTGAAGTTCGGAATTTACAATGAATTCGGCGCGCACAAGGATTCTCTCAAGGATCTTGTAATGTTCTATTCATCAACCGGGAAAAAGCTCGTCACCCTTTCCGAATACGTTTCGGGAATGAAGGAAGGACAGGACAAAATTTATTACGCCTGCGGTGACAGCGTAGAAAAAATCGATATGCTCCCGCAGACCGACGCACTGAAAGAAAAAGGCTATGAAGTCCTCTACTGCACGGACAACGTCGACGAATTCGCTCTGAAGATGCTCGACGAATACGACGGCAAGAAATTCGCAAACGTCTGCGCCGAGGAAATCGACCTTTCGACAGAGGACGAGAAAAAACAGATTGAAGAACAGAACGAATCGGGCAAGGATATGCTCGAGGAAATGAAAAACATCCTCTCCGGTGCGGTTCAGTCGGTTAAATTTACAAACAGACTCAAAAACTACCCCGCCTGCCTTTCGAGCGAGGGCAATATCTCCGTCGAAATGGAGAAAATACTCAACTCCATGCCCACAGATAACAAGGTCAAGGCCGATATCGTTCTTGAATTAAACGCCTCTCACCCCGTAGCCGAGAAACTTAAAACTCTGTACACGGAGGATAAGGATTCGTTTAATAAATTTACTAAGCTTCTTTACGACCAGGCTCGCCTTGTCGGCGGTATGACGATTGAAAACCCGTCGGAGTTCGTAAACATGATTTCGGAGCTTATGGTTAAATAAAATCCGAAAAATATAGAATGCACGGAATGTTCATAATGAGACATTCCGTGCATTTCACTTTTTGTGTACAGCGCCGCGTTTTTAACCCTGCTTTTTAAATCCCTTGCTCACCGTACTCTCTATATACTTTTCCGTTTCATTTATGACAGTCTGTATATAAACCTGTTCCTCGCCGAAGCGTTCTTCGCACTTTTCGCACTCGGCCCGTTTTCTCGTAAGTTTATCTGATATGCACGCCAGCAGAATTTCGCTGTTCTCCCTGCCGAGGGAAAATAAATTATCGTCTACAAGTCCCGCGTCGGAAGCGAGCAGAACCATCCTGTAAGCCGCAATCATCAGCGAACGGTAAAATCTCTTCGCCGTACTGCCTCCCGCTTCGCTCATTTTATTTCCTATCATAAGCACCGTTCGATAGAGCGTCTGAACGCTCGCGTCGCGGTCGGTCGGCAGTTCCGACTGTGAATAAATATCGTTAAATCCGTGTCTGTTCTGACTCATTCCGAGCATATAGTCAGCCGTAACGTCATAATATCTGCACGCCTTTACGATAAAATCCATTCCGCACTCGCGTATCCCCTTTTCGTAATGCGACAAAAGAGCCTGAGAAACGCCGAGAACCGACGCGGCTTCTTTCTGGCTTATATCCTTTTCTTTCCTCAGGGAAGAAAGTCTTGAAGCAATATTGACGTTCATGCTTGACACCTCATTATACTTGTTGTATAGTATTTTACAACAGATAAAACGGATTGTAAAGGAAAACGCAATGAAAACATACAGAATTCATTTTATAAGAAACGGCATAACGACAGGAAATTTAGAGGGCAGATACATAGGTCACACGGACGAGGTTCTCGCGCCCGAGGGCGTAAATCAGATTAAAAATATGGACGAGACAATGATATACCCCTATTGCGACGTCGTATTTTCGAGTCCTTTAAAACGCTGTCTGCAAACAGCGCATATAATCTATCCCGACAAGGAGCCTATCGTAATAAACGAGCTGATAGAATGCAATTTCGGCGAATTCGAGAATAAAACGGCGGACGAATTAAACGGCAGCGAGGATTTTTTAAACTGGATAAAGGGCGGAAAGGACGCATGCCCTCCGCACGGAGAGTCAAGCGAGGAATTCGGAAAAAGAGTCGTCAAGGCTTTTAATAATATCGTTGAGGGGCTTATAAAAACGGGAACGACCGACGCTGTAATAGTCGCGCACGGCGGAGTCATAATGACTATACTCTCCGTATTCGGATTTCCCGAGCAGGACATGACGGCATGGCGCGCGCCGGGCGGATGCGGATATACGATGATTGTCACGCCTCAGATATGGTCGGCGCTAAAAAAAGGCGAAGTCACCGCCGAAATCCCGCAGGAGAAGCCGGGGAACGACAGCGACGACGATATTTTCGACGGAAACGACGACGTAAGCTGGAACGTACTCAACCTAAACTGAATTTACCCGGGCGGTCAATGATAAACGTGACCGCCTTTTCTTTTTTATCGGAAAGATAAGAAAGCACGGCTTCGTGTTCGACGGCGTTCTTCATCGCAATGCAGTACGGCGCAGGCAGTATAAACAAGCTTAAAACAATATATTTAATATTTCTCGTTTTTACGCTCATGCATTTATTTAATTTATCGTTCATACTCTCTCGGCTTTTCTTTATACTTAAAACAACCGAGCTGTCACGGCTTTTTAAAATATAATAATTCACTGCCGAAAATCTTAAATTTATTAAAAGCGAAACGTACGTACCTGTAAGAATCAATAAACCGCTCAAAACGGTTAAGCTGACCGCAGTCGGATAATATACTCCCCCGTTTTTTATTCGCATAAACAATACTAATAAAATCACTGCGGGATAGACGAGAAACGCCGACAGCGTTAATATTTTTAAAGCATTTACGATTATATCCGTAAAAAGGAATTTGAAATAAAGTCCGATTCCAGCTCTTTTTAAATGAACGGGTCTTACAGCGGGAAAATAAAATCGAATTTCGCTTTTGACTTTTATAAATAAATACAGCGCGTACGCCGTCAGCGAAACCGAAATAAACAAAATCGGAGCATAAATCGGATAACCGCCTTTTATTACCGCAAATAAAAAACAGAATAAGCCGAAAAAGAATAATCCGCGCAATAAAAACCGCGAAAACAATAAACAGAAATCCGCCAAAACTCTGCCTTTTATATCGTCCCTTGCCTCATATTTTAAATTTGAATACAAAAAACCGCCTCCGACATTATTATCGGAGACGGCTGTATTTTTTATACGATTATTTTTTCTGTTTTGAATATTTCGTCTTATAAACGACTCTCATAAGCAGAGCCTCAACGGGGTTGATAGCTTTCGCTCCGCCGATAAGATCCGCGCTTATCTGCGTTCTCGCGCCCTTTTCGAGTACCATTTCGACGGCTTCGGCGTCCGACCTGTCGCCCGCGGCGCAAAGCGCACCGTTACCCGAGAGAAGAACCGCGTTGCGTCCGCGAAGCTTTCTGACAACCTTCTTCGCGCTCTTTACGGTATTTCCGGGATTATACTCCGCGCCCCTTACGGTAACGCCGATAAGCTGTGCGAAGTCGTCAAGCAGAGGCTTCATGGTCTTGCCGATTTTCGAAACGGCGACAATTTCGGGCTTTTTGGAATGAATAACGGAATTTACATCCTTACGGCGTCTGTAAACCTCTCTGTGAAGCTCCATCGTCTCGGGATAATCCCCTCCGCTGACATTCTCGCCCGTGAGAAGATTTATTCTCGTAACGTTTCCGTCCTCGTCATACATATTCATAGTCTCGCCCTCTCGCTCGGAGGTATACGGGTCATACTCCGCGTACTCCTCCCGACGGACATTGACTGCGGCAAAATAATCGGCGATCTCCTCAACGGTCTGAGCGGTTCTGCCCATAGCGTTATAGAACGTATTTTTAAGATAGCCCTCGCATACCTTTTCGAGCTCGCTTGCAACCTTGAACGCGTCCTCGTAGTCCGTGCCCAGACATACCGCGCCGTGGTGAGCCATTATCGCGGCTTTCGAATCCGAACGTCTGAGAGCCTCGGTAACGCCTTTTTTAAGCTTTCCGGTACCGGGAAGTCCGTACGAAGCTACAGGAATATCGCTTCCGATAATGTCTCTGCTCTCTGCCGGAACGCAGTTTATGTCGGAGCCTAAAAAGCTTATAGCCGAAGCGTTCATCTGATGCGTATGAATTACGAAATTTATCTCGGGACGAAGAATGTACGCCTGCGCGTGGATTCCCTTTTCCGACGAGGGCTTAACATCACCGTCGTATGAGAGGTCGTCTGTTTTAACAAGCACGATTTCGTCGGGCGTAAGTGTTTCATAGCTTCTTCCGCTTGGGGTTATAACAAAGCTGTTCTCATCGACGCGGCAGCTTACATTACCCCATGTACGGGCGATAAGTCCCGATTCAACAAGTCTTTTTCCCGCAGTGATAACAGTTTCTTTAGCAGTCATTATATCCATTTATATCGCGTCCTTTCAAGCAGAAAGTGATTCATATTTGTATTATAGTCTAATTTTTATAATAAGTCAAACATTTTATGGATTTTATGATGAAATTGTGCTTTGATATTGATAATCGACTTTATTTTTGCTAAAATAAATACGTATGATAATGCGAAAGGATGAAAAAAATGACATACACATATAAGACAAAGGGAACTTGCTCGCGTTCAATCACATTCGACCTCAACGACGGCGTTGTTTCAAACATCGGTTTTAAGGGAGGCTGCAACGGAAATTTACAGGGCATAGCAAAGCTCTGCGAGGGCAGAAAGGCCGAGGATATCATAAATTCCGTTTCGGGAATCAGATGCGGAATAAAGTCCACGTCCTGCCCCGACCAGTTCGCAAAGGCGCTTGCCGAGGCGTTGGAGGAAGAAAAGAAATGAAAAAAATAGGCGTGATAATAGCCGACGAAAACGAGTTCGAGCCGTTTATAACGCTGTGTAAAAAACATTCGGGCGTCCTCGGCGAAGCAAGAGGCAAGAGAACCGCCGAATTCAAAATAGGCGATAACATCGTTAAGGGAATAGAATGCGGAATCGGCAAGGTCAACGCCGCGGGCGAAACCGCTTTTTTAATAAGCGCGGACAAGGCGGATATAATAATGAACATAGGTCTGTCCGGCGCGATATCGGGACTTAAAAGAAACGACTTCGTCGCGGGTGAATCGTTTGTCGAATGCGATTTCGATTTAACGCCGATAGGCTATAAATACGGCGCAAAACCGCAGAAAACTTATGTCTACGAAGCCGATAAAGAGCTTCTGTCTCTTGCGAAAGAAGCCGGAGTCGGAAAAAGCGGAAAATTCGGCTGCGGAGATATTTTCCTTGCAGACAGGGAGAGAAAAGAGTTTTTCAAAGAGACGTTCGGCATATGCGAATTCGACATGGAGACGGGCGCGATAGCCTCCGTATGTCATGAGTGTAACATTCCTTTACTGTCGATAAGAAAAATAAGCGATACAGCCGACGACATGTCGTGCGAAAATTACCGCGAAATGAACGACAGAGCGGAGGGCGACCTTACCGATATTTTAGAAAAAATAATCGAAAAAATCGAGTAATTATTTTCATTATTTTTAAAAAAAGTGTTGACAATCACGCTTTACTTGTGTATAATACATCTTGCCTGTTGCGTACAGGCAAATATGGCGGCATAGCTCAGCTGGCTAGAGTACTCGGTTCATACCCGATTGGTCGTAAGTTCGAATCTCACTGCCGCTACCAATAAAAGCAACCTCTCATCGGGTTGCTTTTATAAAAGGCCCGGTGGTCAAGCGGCTAAGACACCGCCCTTTCACGGCGGTAACACGAGTTC
>UQQT01000058.1 GCA_900543395.1 uncultured Oscillospiraceae bacterium
TTGCAAACCTCCTTTTCGTGGCATGAAAAAAGCCAGTCCGCAGACTGGCCGGGTGAAAGTGACCTCCCTTCATGGTGTTATATATGAAAACGCCGTCCGTTGTCCTGTTGGGCGGCGTTGTTCGAGCAGATTACTTAACAGATACTATATTTGAAGTCAACGAACATTTGTAATATAATACAAATATCTAATCGTGACTCTAATTTTTACATAGGAAGGAGCATATTTATGGAATGGGTTCAAATTATCCTTAATGCACTTTTTGTTTTTCTGTTAGGACTGTTCATTAAAAATTATTTCCCAGAGTATATGAAAGAAAAAGGAAAAAATCTCGCAACAAAGGAAGACATTGAAGAAATTACGCGAAAGACGGAGTCAGTCCAAAAAGAATTTAAGGAAAGTTTTGAGCTATTTTCATCAGATGTACAATTCAAGTACGATTTTTACTTCAAACAATATGCCAATCTGTATAGCAATCTGTACTGCATTGTTATGCAATCTGAATATGTAAGACATTTTATAAAAATTAACGACGGCAAAGATATTACCTTTGAGGACGCCCCTTTTATAGAACTCTCTCCCACTCAGAGGGTATCTCAAGAAATTAAGTTTCACGCAGGAGAACCACCCAAATTTAGTAGTAAAACAGAATCTATACAAACTGCACTTTCTGATTTTAACAAAAAACAACTTTGCGACTACATAATTGAAAATGCCGAATACGCTTCACAAAAGCTAATTAAGGTAGCTGTTGCATACCGCTTTGCATATAATTATTATAGTGGAAATTCTAATGTTAAAAATGCAAGCTGCCAAGAAACGGCAGACAACGAGGAATTTAGGCTAATTCGTGAAATGGTGTGTTGTATAGTCTCTGATTATAATTCTCTGCGTAAAGAATTGAAAATGGAATATAACGAAAGTGAACTGTCAACTGGCATACCTTCACTCAATATAATTTTAGAATAAAAACCTCTTGCCGACTGCCAGAAAACCGTTGATATATCTGCGTTATCTGAAATCCTATAATTACACTCCGACCAGTTAATTAAAAAAGCCTGTAACCGTTGAGGTTGCGGGCTTTTTTTATTTTAACATTAGAAATCGGTTTTGGTGAACAAAAGATTTAAAGGATGATAATATGTATTTTCATGCATTACAGACAGAAAATATCAAAAATTTGAAACCGAGAATTTCGAATCATAACATTCCTCTTATTTATTTTTCGGACAAAAGAGAAAATGTACTTGTGTATTTAAGTAACACCGCAGAAAAAAGTTTGCAAAAAAGAACATTTTGCATTTGACGGTCCGCGGAACAAATGGGCTTCATACGGATTTGGAAAAGACGGAAGATTAAGATTCGGGGAATACTATCCGAATGCTTTGGAAGATACATACAAAGGAGCAAAAGGGAGCCGGAACTCATAAGTTTTATCTCCACCCTCTTTCCGCTCCGGGTTCGCCGAGAATATACCACGGGACAGGTTTTTCTTTTGTATTCATTTTCCCTCGCCTCCGAATGATGTTTATATAGAATTCGTCATAGTCCGGACGTATTTTTCGCGCCGGTTTTTTACGCCGTTATTTCGCCTTTTTCTTCTTTATAATCCCCTTAACC
Organism: uncultured Oscillospiraceae bacterium; assembly: GCA_900543395.1. Lineage (GTDB taxonomy): Bacteria > Bacillota > Clostridia > Oscillospirales > Acutalibacteraceae > CALACW01. The sequence goes on from UQQT01000058.1 coordinate 1,621, forward strand.
GTTTCGACAAAATGAAGCGAGCCGATGAGCGGGTGGTAAAGAAGTATTCTCGGTCCCGAGTAACGCATTACCGCGCGGATTTTTTCGCGCATATCCGGCTTATAGCAATGGCACGGGCATTGCGAGCAGAAATTTTTATCGTTTCCCCAACGGCAGTGATCGAGCCTGTTTAAAGCGTACGCGCACAGCTCGGAGCACTCGGGGCAGAGACTCCCCTTTTTCGTTTTGTGAACGCCGTGACAGTAAAGCTTTATCATCTCGGGAAACATCTCTTTTTCACGCGTTATTCTGTCCTTTTTCATTGCAGTTTACCTCTCACTACGGAATAAGACCTGTCGGCAATTCGCGAGGTCGACTTGCGGTGCGAAACGATTATAACGCTCTTGCCCTTTGAAAATTCTCCGACAGAACGCAGAATTCTGCCCTCATTCAGGCTGTCGAGGTTACTTGTCGGCTCGTCGAGGAGAATCATCGGCGAGTTTTTCAAAAACGCGCGGGCAAGTCCTATACGCTGTTTTTCGCCGTCGGATAGAAGTCCGCCGAGTTCGCCGACGTTCGTGTCGTAGCCTTTCGGCAGAGTCATAATAAAGTCGTGAATCGACGCTTTTTTCGCGGCCTCGATAACCTCTTCGTCAGAAGCGTTAAAATCGGCTATGCGAATATTAGCGGCGACGGATTCGTTGAACAGCTGTGTCTCCTGGCTTACGAGACTTTGATTACTGCGAAGCGAAGCGGTTTTTATGTCCTTAATATTAACATTTGACATGTCTACTTCGCCCTCGTCGGCATCCCAAAATCTCATCATCAGTTTAAGCGCGGTCGATTTGCCCGAACCGCTCGGTCCGGTTATCGCAACTATTTCGCCGGGGTTTACCGAGAAATCGAAAGAATCGAGCACCTTTACGCCGTCATTATATGAAAATCCGACATTCCTGCACTCTTCGGATTCGAATTCGACATCTGCGCCGTCGGTATTTTCCTCAACCTCGGGCGTTTCGTCGAGAAGCGAAAGAACTCTCTCGCCCGCCGCGAGCGTGTACGTAAGATTTGCGGAAAGTCCGCTCAAAGCGACAACGGGGCCGAACGAACTCATCATTGCGACGGTCGAAACGACAACGCCGTCCGCGCCGATAAGCCCCGCATTTTTAAGCGAGATAGAAACGAAAAGCATTATAAGAGAAAACGCGATTATCGAAATATCGGTTGCCGCCGAGGTGTGACCCTCGGTTTTCTTTAATTTTTTCTGCAATGAGTTAAGAGCGTCGGTCTTTTTGAGCATTTTTTCAAGTCGTTTTGAACACTGAGAATATCTGATGGTTTCAAGCAGTCCGCGCATGCTTTCGAGTACGAAGCCCGAGAGCCTTCCCGCCTCGTCCCTGTACGTCATGCCCGCGTCGCGGTTGAATTCAGACGACGTAAGGGGGATCACCGCTCCGACAGTAACGTATCCGATAAGAGCGACGAGCGCAAGCCATAAGCTGTATCTGCCTATAAAAACAAGCATTATGACGCTCGTAATAACGGCAATGCATATCGGCGAGATCGTGTGCGCATAGAAAACCTCGAGCAGTTCTATATCGCTCGTAATCACGGAAACGAGGTCGCCCTTGTCCCTGCCCTCGAGCTTAGCGGGCGCAAGAACACGCAGAGCTTTAAACACCTTATCCCTGATAAGCGCGAGAAGTCTGAACGCTATATAGTGGTTGCACGCCTGCTCTCCGTAATGGAGGAATCCGCGCAGAACCGCGAACACGGCTATGAATATACATCCCGTTTTGACTGCCAATCCGCCGTCGATTCCTGCGGCGGTCAGAGCCGCCATGCTTCCCGCAACGGTTATCTGAATGGCGCATAAAAATCCCGTCACACCGAGAAATACCGCCAAAGCCATAAATCCGCTCAGCGGTTTTACAAGTTTAATAAGGCGTTTCATTATCGAAAATCCGCTTCTTGACCTTTTCATAAAACGACCGCCTCCTTACGCGTATAATTTTCAAGCGACGACTGCGAGGAATACATTTCGTAATATCCGCCTCGGTTTTTCATAAGCTCTTCATGCGTGCCGGACTCTGCGATCCTGCCGTTTTTCAGCAGAATAATATTGTCCGCGCTCTTTACGTTTTCGAGTCTGTGGGAGATCATTAAAACCGTTTTCTCCTTTGCAAGTCCTCTGATAACGTCCATGATCTTCTCCTCGCTTTCGGAGTCGATATTTGACGTGACTTCGTCGAAAACGTAAATTGACGCGTCGTGAAGCAAGGCTCTTGCGACGGCGAGCCTCTGTCTCTGACCGCCGGAGAGATTGCCTCCCGCCTCTTTTATTTCATAATCGAGTACGTTATTTTTACCGTCGAGAGTATCGAGATTAACTTTCTTTAATACTTCGAGCATTTCCCCGTCATCCGCGTCCGGTTTAGCCATCAGGAGATTTTCGCGTACGGTCGAAGAGAAAATATAGCTGTCGAAATTAACGGCGGTCATATTTTTATTAAGCACGTTTTCGGCAATATCCCTCAACTGAACCGAGCCTATGAATATATCGCCCGTATAGCCGGTATCAGTACCGCACAGCACGGAAGCGAGCGTACTTTTTCCGCAGCCCGACTCTCCGACAACGGCGGTAAGAACTTTTTTGTTAAGTTTAAAACTTACGTCGTCGACGGCTTTTTTCGATTCGTTATAAGAGAACGAAACATTGTCAAACGTAATTCCCGCATTAAAATCGACATCCTCTCTATTGCCCTTTTCTTCGTCCGGGATATCAAGGAGATCAAACAGCTTGTCGCTTGCCGCCGTGCCGTTCATCGCGACGTGGAAAAACGAGCCTAAAAGACGCAGCGGCAAAAAGAAATCCGCCGCGAGACTTATAATCAGAAATGCCTCGGCAAAATCGATATTTCCCTTTAACACCTGATAAACCGCAATGATAACGCCCGCCGCGCTTCCGCCGTAGGCTACTATATCCATAACGCTGACGGAGTTTAACTGCATGGTCAGAACCTTCATCGTAATGCGCCTGAACTCCTCCGCCTTTTCATTCATTTCGACATTTTTACGCTCGTCCGCGCCGTAGATTTTAAGAGTCGTAAGTCCCTGTATGTTTTCAAGGAACGTGTCGCCGAGCGTTACGTAAACACCCCAGTATTTATTAAGAAGTCTTTTTGCAATCTTCTGCACCGCGACAATCGACAGCGGAATCAACGGCACGCATATCATGAGTACGAGCGCGGATTTAAAGTTGACGAACGACAGAACGATAAACAGCGTAACCGGCGCGAGCATGGAGAAGAAAAACTGCGGGAGGTATTTGCCGAAATAGAGTTCGAGCTGGTCGATACCCTCGACGAATACCTGTACAACCTCGGCTGTCGAAACCTTTTGAGAGTACGACCGCCCCATGCCGGAAAGCTTATTATACATTTTTTCTCTCAATACTTTTTTGACCTGCGCACTCGCGTAAAACGACGTTTTCGACGAGAAATACACGCAGACATATCTGATTATAAGAGTCATCACCGCGGCGGATATGTAAATATAAAGCTTTGAAAACGCAGTGTCCGAATCCGTGACGACAATTCTTATGACATATGAAAATACAAACATCAAAGCTATGTCGGAGCATAATTTCAGCCACTGCAAAACAACCGTTCCCGCTATGTATTTTTTTGAATCGGGAGCAAGTTCAAGAAGTCTTTTCCGTATCATCTTCATTTTCTCCTGTTTTATTTACCGAACGTTTTCGTCACAATCGAGCCGTTGACGATGGTAATTTTTCTGTCCTCGGTTTCGTTCATGCACCGTTTGTCGTGCGTAACGGTTACGACGCAGCAGCCGAATTCCCTGTTCATCATATTTATAAGCGAGATCACCCTGCCGAGGTTTTCACCGTCGAGTCCGACCGTCGGCTCGTCGAGAAACAGCAGTTCCGGCTTACCCGCGCACACGGCGGCGATTCCCGCCCTGCGCTTCTGCCCCTCCGAAAGAGACTGCGGGTGACGCTTTTCGAGTCCCGACAGCCCGAGCGAAGCTATAAGATACCGAGTCCATTCGCCGTCGGAGGATTTAAACGAGATCTCCTCTTCGAGCGTCTGCATAAAAAGCTGGTACGCGGGGTTCTGATAGACGTACCCGACCTTATTAAACCATTCGCCTTTTCCGCCGAATCTCTTGACCCTCGGTACGATATTCTGCGTTATGACTCCCGAATCGGGCTTATCAAGACGCGCGAGAATCCGCATCAGCGTCGTTTTTCCGCACCCGTTTTCACCCGTCAGAACGAGCCGTTCGCCCTTGAATATATCGATATCTATGTTATTGAGAATTTTTCTGCCGTTAAACGATCTGCATATTCCTCTTGCCGACAGAATCGGCTCGGAGGATACCGTGTGTTTTTCGTTACAGGCGGTTTTGACGTAGGTTTCCGCATTGTAATTTGACAGTCTGCCGTCGGAAATGAACACCCTGCGGTCGGTATACTCCTTAACGATATCGTAACGGTGTTCGGCTATCAGAACGGCGTATCCCGAGTCCGCAAGCTTTCTCAGTGCGTTAAGCAGTATTTTCGCACCCGCAGGGTCAAGATTCGCAAGCGGTTCGTCAAGAATTATAATCCGCTGTCCCATAGAGAGAACGCACGCGGCGGAAAGTCTCTGCTTCTGCCCGCCCGAGAGAGTCCGAGTCAGTGAATCCAAATCAAGTCCCATAAAAGCCGAAGCACACGTTATACGCTCGGTTATCTCATTTTCGGCAATGCCGAGATTTTCGCACCCGAACGCGAGTTCGTCGGCTGTTTTGCCGTAGACTATCTGTTCGTCGGCGTTCTGCATGACGGAGCCTATTTTTTCGGCTCTGAGGCTTATTTTATCGTTCGTAACGTCCCCGCCGTCAACAAAAACGCTTCCCGTCAGCTCGCCCGGGGTTATGAACGGAATCACGCCGTTTATGACGGAGAGAAGCGTGCTTTTTCCTCCGCCCGACTCTCCCGACAGCAGGACGATCTCGCCGTAATTAAGGTCAAAGGATATATTATCGAGAATTTTTTTCCCGTCTTTAGAATACGAAAACGTAACGTTTTTTAAGCTTAAAGCAGTTTCCATGCCGTCACCCCCGAAACGCATACGGCGAGGATAAGAATAAAAAATACAATATCCCGCGCCTTGAGTCCGACCTCTGCGTACACCGTCGCGCCGTTGTTTTCGAGCGAAAATCCGCGCGTTTCAAGCGACAGAGAAAGAATGTCGGAAATACTCGTGATTCTCATTATAAGAGGCAGAAAAAACGTTCTGTACAGATAACCGCCCTTGACGTTTACGCCCATTCCCCTGACTCTGACCGCCTCGCGTATTCGTTTTATTTCCGATACGGTAAACGGTATAAATCTTAAAGTGATAAGCATGCCGAGCGTTATGACTCTCGGGCATTTTAACCGATTCATGCACCGCGTGAGTCTCGCGGGGTCAATTCCCGCCATAGGCACGGCGCAGATACAGAGAATCAGAGTTCTGACAACGGTCTGATAAAACGAGTCGATTCTGCCCGACGTAAAACACGAAAGTCCGCCTATTACACATCCGAAAACGAGCGCAGCGGCGGTGATTTTCCACAACGCCTTAAACATTCCGAAGCATGAAAAAAGGACGAACAGAACCGCTGTGTATGCAAACGATATTAAATTCTTTGAAATTATCATCCCGATAACAAGCGTTATGAGCGAGGACAAAAACGCGGCGGGAGGGTATAACTGCTTTTCTGCCGTCAGCGACTCAAACATTTTCGCTCTCTCCGCAGGGTTTTAATTTGCCCGCTTTCTGAAGCTCGGAGGCTATCTTCATTCCTATCGCCGAGCCGACGAAGCCGAGTACGATTGTGCCCAGCGACGTAAATACCGAGGCAACGGGACGATCGATAAGCTGTGAATAGCTCTGACCGTTAAGCCACATGCTGAACAAAACGGACACGGGCAGACTTAACGGCATATAAATTCCCGCGGTAAAGAACACCGCGCTCTTTTTTTTATATCCTCTGAATATTAAAAGCATCATAGCCTCCGCGATAACGGCGGAAACGAAATTATTAAAGAACATGACCGTCGAAAAGAATATAAGAGGCGCGCCCGAAAAAATACCCAGAATCGTAAGTGCGCCGGGCTTTCTTACTTTCATGAGCGCGACGGCGGTAAACAGCGCGTATATCGGAGCCGCCGCCATGTTTCTGAGTCCGAACAGAGTCGTGTGCATGACGAGGGGCATGGTGATGCCCCCGCACAGCGTCACGGCAGCCGCGAGAACGGCGAGAAATACAAAATCTTTTACCTGAAATTTCGAAAATATTTTTTTCATCCCTTCGCCCTTATATCCTTCCTTTGACTTTCAAAAAGATAAGAACGACCGCAGCCGCGAGAACGAGAACCGATACGCATATTATAATTATAATTTTCGCGGGACTTTTCGCGCTCCTAACTTCGTCCGGGCTTGTTACATTCTCCGACACTGCGGAATATCCGGTTGCCGAAGCCGTTGTCATAATCGCCGTCGTCTGCGCGGGGGTCGTAACGGCAGTCGTCGGAACCGTTGTCGGCGCGGTCGTCGGAGCCGTTGTCGGCACGGTCGCCGGGGCTGTTGTCGTAACGGGAACGGCGGCGGTCGGCACAGTCGTCTGCGCGGGCTGTCCGTTTTCTTTATGCTCCTTTATGCTCGAATAGTCTATTCTGATTCTCGCCGACGGAGATACAGGCATTACGGGTGCGGAGAATTTGACTCCGACTTCCTTGCCGTCGCCTATAACGGGAAATTCGAACGCCGTGGGGTATGTTTTTGAATCAATCGTAACCTCGCCGACCGCGGGCATTTCGGTAGTATCGCCGTCGGTTCCGCCGTTGTTATAGTACCAAAAGTGCATATCCGAAACTTTCCCC
>UQQT01000059.1 GCA_900543395.1 uncultured Oscillospiraceae bacterium
CCCAAAATACAGCGGATTGCGTCTATGGGGACGGTTCTTTTTCGCAGGAATACTGGCGTATTTCAAGGAAAAAACCGTTCTCAGAGGCGTGAGACGGTGCGTTTTGGGCTTATGGAGTTCGACTCTCTTTTGCTATAACGCGTTTTAAAACATCCGTACCCGTGAATGTTCATTATTTAATTTAGTATTGATATTATTGAAAAACGTTGATATAATAGAATTCAAAGCGATAAAGACATTTTTGCATATAATGTAAACGTGTGTCTGTATTGACTTTGACAAGGAGGTTTTTTTATGAGCAGAGTATATAATTTTTCGGCGGGTCCGTCCATGCTTCCCGAAGAGGTTTTGAAAAAAGCGGCGGAGGAAATGCTTGATTATAAAGGATGCGGACAGTCCGTAATGGAGATGTCTCACCGTTCAAAGGTTTTTAAACAGATTATAGACGAAGCGGAGTCGCTTTTCAGAGAGCTTCTCAATATTCCCGATAATTATAAGGTTTTGTTTTTACAAGGCGGTGCGTCCACACAGTTCGCCGCGATTCCCCTTAACTTCATGAACGGCAGCGGAAAGGCCGATTTCATTATAACCGGTCAGTGGGCAAAGAAAGCATATCAGGAGGCTTCGCGTTACGGCAATGCGAGAATCGTCGCTTCGAGCGCGGATAAGACTTTTACTTATCTTCCCAAGACTAAGCCCGAGGACTTCGACCCCGAAGCCGATTATGCATATATTTGCGTTAACAATACGATTTACGGAACATGCTACCGTGAGATTCCCGACGTTGGCTCGATTCCTTTAATCGGCGATATTTCCTCGTCGTTCATGTCGGAGCCTGTAGACGTTTCGAAGTTTGCCGTTCTCTACGGCGGCGCGCAGAAGAACATAGGCCCCGCGGGTCTTACCGTCGTAATCGTCCGCGAGGATATGCTCGGCAAGGCAAGGGATATCACCCCGACTATGCTTAACTATGCTGTTCATGCGGAAAACGGTTCAATGTATAATACGCCCCCGTGCTACTCGATTTATATGTGCAGGAACGTCCTCGAATGGATCAAGGAGCAGGGCGGTCTTGAAAAGATGAAAGAGCTTAACGAGAAAAAGGCTAAGATTCTTTACGACTTCCTCGATTCTTCAAAGATGTTCAGAGGAACTGTCGTAAAGGAGGATCGTTCGCTTATGAACGTTCCCTTTGTTACCGATTCCGACGAGCTTAACAAGAAATTCATTGCCGAAGCGGAAGAAGCGGGTTTTGTAAATCTTAAAGGTCACAGAACCGTCGGCGGTATGAGAGCTTCGATCTATAACGCTATGCCTATCGAGGGCGTTAAAAAGCTTGTTGAGTTTATGGAAAAATTCGAGGCTGACAACGCCTGATACTCTGTGAGAGGTTGATTTTGTATGTATAATATTTTAACTCTTAATAAAATATCCGCCGCAGGTCTCGGCAAATTTGATAAGGAAAAATATTTCTGTACCGACGACTGCGCTTCACCCGACGCCGTTATTGTGCGTTCGGCATCCATGCACGATACCGAGATTCCGTCGAGCGTACTCTCTATTGCGAGAGCCGGCGCGGGATATAATAACATTCCCGTTGACAAATGCACCGGAAAAGGTATATGCGTATTTAATACGCCCGGAGCAAATGCCAACGCCGTTAAGGAGCTTGTTCTCTGCGCACTGTTTCTTTCTTCGCGTAAAATAATCGCGGGTTCAAAGTGGTGCGAAACTCTTAAGGGAAGCGGTGACGAGGTTTCCAAAAAAGTTGAAAAGGGCAAGTCGAGCTTTGCAGGGCCTGAAATTAAGGGTAAAACCCTCGGAGTTATCGGTCTCGGAGCCATCGGTGTTCTTGTTGCAAACGGTGCTAAAGCCCTGGGAATGGATGTTATAGGCTACGACCCGTTTTTATCGGACAAAGCCGCGTCTATGCTTGATAAAACGATAAGAGTTACATCGGTAATAGACCGTATTTTTGAGGAAAGCGATTATATAACGCTCCATGAGCCTCTTAACGATTCTACGAGAAATACGATTTGTGCCGAAACTCTCGCAAAGTGTAAGGACGGAGTCAGAATTCTCAACTTCGCAAGAGGGGAGCTTGTAAATAATTCCGACATTCTCTCCGCACTCGAAAGCGGTAAGTGCTCGGCGTATGCTACGGATTTTCCGACAGACGATCAGCTTTGCACCGACGGCGTTATTGCCTTGCCCCACCTCGGAGCGTCAACTCCCGAGTCGGAGGAAAACTGTGCTGTTATGGCGGTTGATCAGACAGCCGAATATATTGAAAACGGAAACGTTATAAATTCCGTTAATCTTCCGTGCGTGTCTAAGGACAGAGTTGCCGGAAAAAGCCGTATTACGGTTATTACCGATTCCGACATAAGCGCAAGGATATTCGAAAGCCTTGACTCAAGGGGCATTGACCGTACAGACTCGTCCGTTTCTATCAGAAAAAATACCGGGTATATCATAATTGATACGGATTCCGATGTCTCCGCAGCTGTCGCTGAATTAATGTCCGTTGACGGCGTTATCAGAGTAAGGGTTATTTAATTTAGCTTTTTGTAATAAAAAACTGCGAAGCCGTAAAACTTCGCAGTTTTTTTGTTTTTTATCATTCAACGCCCAAAATGTTGTCCGTACATTCGGCAAGGTACTTTGCGACTGTAGGAATATCCTCTTTACACTCGTTGTTAAGCCATTTGCCGATGGTGAAAACCGCACCGCCGACAAGGAAGTTGAATATGTACATAAATTTTTCCTCGGAAATTCCGCTCTGATTTGTAAGCCATGTCTGCACGCTCATAACGTAAGCGGGACCTGCGACTTCATTTATAATATCGCTGCTGTGACTCGAATTTATTATCATGGAGAAAATCTCTCTGTTATTCGAAATGAGGACGAGAAGCTTTACGAACATCTCGTAGGTGTCCTGCGTCGCAAATATTTCGTCAACTGTTTCTCTCGCCGATGTCAGAAATTTATTTTTAATCTGATACAGCAGATCGTAAATGTTCGTATAATATTTATAAAACGAACCTCTGTTTATATTTGCCTTGGCGCAAAGCTCCGTAACGGAGATCTCATTTACGCTTTTTTCTTTAAGAAGTTCAAAGACAGCGTCCTGAAGCATGCGCTTCGTATACTGAATACGTCTGTCTTCTTTTTTTTGGTCCATAACGATCCCTCCGAAAATTGAACGCAAGTACAATTGTACAGCCTATTGCGAAAAATGTCAACATCAAAGGATATGGATGTTTGCAATTTTTATAAATTTTTTATGACAAAGTGAAGTCAAAAGACAGCTCCGAATCATAATTGAGATTCGGAGCCGATATTTGTGTGAGTTTACAATCAGTTGCCGTTGCCGTAGTATTTCTTGAAGTATTCTTCGAAATATTTTTCAAGGTCGTCAGAATCATCGGATGAACCGCCGTTGTTTGATTCGCTGTTGTTCTGCGAACCGCTGTTGACAGTCGTGTTTCCTCTGTCCTCTACAAGCTTGACGGTAACGTCAAATGTCTCCTGTGTCCAGTTCTGGGTGTTGATTCTGACGAGGTTAAGCGTGAGTTCGTCTCCCGCTTTCATATCCTCCATCATCTCTGCGAGCATACCCGTTGATTCCATATCCTTGCCGTTAACGCCTACGATAAGGTCGCCGACCTGAGCTTTCGTATCCTTAAGTGCGCTGTCGTCGGCTATACTTGCGATTACGATAGAGCCGGAGGGAAGTCCCTTAATGTTGACATACATGCTGTACTGGTCGTAGCTGACTGCCGCCGCATAGGTGATGCCGAGCTTAGCTCTGCCCGTTACATAGCCGTTTGCGACGATCGAATCGAATACTTCCTTAACAACGCTTGACGGAACGGAGAATCCCATACCCTCGGTATCGGTCGAAGCTATCTTCATGGAGTTGATTCCGATAACCTCGCCCTTGTCGTTGACGAGCGCACCGCCCGAGTTGCCGGGGTTAATAGCTGCCGTGTGCTGTATGCATTTCATTTCATAGCCCGTCGAAGAGCTTACGGGTCTGTCTATTGCCGAAATCATACCCGATGTGAACGAACCTGCGAACTGACTGCCCTGGGGGTTGCCTATCGCGTATACAGTCTGACCTACTTCGAGCTTGTCCGAATCGCCGAACGAAGCACAGGCAAGTCCCGTCTTTTTAATTTTGAGTACGCCGAGATCCGATCTCGTGTCATAGCCTACGATTTCTGCGTCGTATTCCTCTTTATCGTATGTCTGGACGACAATCTTTGAGCCGTTTTGAATAACATGAGCGCAGGTTATAATATAAGTATAACCGTCGTCGCCCTCTTTAGCGATAACGCCCGAACCTTCGGTGGAAAGCTTATTGTTTGCATAAACGAGAAGTCCCACATTTGATTTTACAATCTTTTTATAAACCTCGTTTGCAGGGGAGGATGAAGAAGCGCTGTCGGAAATTTCAAGTGAACCTACTTCGTTGTTTGTTATCGATTCTTTTTTGTTTTTACTGTTTAAATCCGTTGACTTGCCTGTAACGGCGGTAAGAATAATTGCCGCAACGATTATAGCAAGTATGCCTATAAGAATACCGAAGAATACTTTTTTGCCGGTATTCTTATTCTTCTTCTGCGGGGGTTGGTACTGAGGCCGGAATCCCGCGTTGTTTTGATTATATGGATTCGAATAATTACTGTTTTGCTGATTCTGATAATTATTGTAATTCGGAGCGCCGTATGGATTATATCCGTTTGAATTCTGTGCGGAGTACGGATTACTCTGCTGCCTGTTCGGATCACCCTTGTACGAATATTCACCCGACGTATAGGAATTGTTTTTATTGAATCCGTTTCCCTCATATTCTGCGTTTACGTGCTGCGTGTTTGCATTACTGTCCGCGCTCTGCTCGTTTGCCGAAGAAGATGATGTTTGTGCTCCGTTGTCCGGATTATCTCCTGCGGGCGTTCCGGAATTTTCATTACCGGCTTCGGAATTTGATGTATATTTTTCATAATCGTCAGTCATAAAAAAGACCTCCTTGATAAAATTGGCTTTTTTGTAAAAGTATGTTTCGTACTTTCTGACCTTATTGTATAAGCCGTACCTTTAATTTAACTGTAAATTGCGTAAATTCATTCTGAACGCTGTCTGCATATATTTTTCCGTCGTGAAGTTCGACTATACTTTTAACTATAAATAATCCAAGACCCGCGCTCTTTGCGTCGAGCGAACGCGATTTGTCGGCTTTATAGAATCTGTCGAAAATTCTTTCAAGATCCTCGGGGCTTATGCCCTTGCCGGTATTTTTAAGGTACGCTGTGAAGTATTCGCCGTCAGTTTCCGTCTTAACGGATATCGTTCCGCCGTAGTCGGTGAACTTCACGGCGTTGTCGACGAGGTTATAAAATACCTGATTTATCATGTCGGGGTCGGCTTCGATACTCATGCTTCCGAGCTTGACAAGTCCCTCGACGCTGATTTTCTTGGCGTCGATCTGACGTTCGAACGATAAGAATATTTTTAACAGCATGTCTGATATATTAAATTTCGAAATGTTGAGAGTCAGCTCTCCCGATTCGATTTTCGACATGTTGAGCATTGAAACGACGAGACGGGAAAGTCTTTTTACTTCGTCGGATACTATTTTTAAATAATATGCCCGGTGTTCCCCGTCTATCGTTCCGTCGATTATTCCGTCGATGAATCCGCCTATAGTCGTCATGGGCGTTTTTAATTCGTGCGAAACGTTTGCGATAAAGCTCGAACGTGATTTTTCGAGATCCTCGAGTGCGTCCGCCATCGAGTTGAACGCGTACTGAAGCTCGTCAATTTCACGTACACTCTTTTTTCCCTGATGAATTTTTATACGGTAACTGAAGTCTCCGTCCGAAAAATGACGTGTTGCTTCGGCTATCTGTTTCATTGGTTTAGTCAGAGAGTATGCCGCGATGTATACGCCGATACTGACGGTAAAGAGTGAAATAACTATTGCAACCGTAAATGTTTTTATAAAGGAGCTGAGATACGGTTTAAGTCCGTCGCTTAACTGCTGTATTGCAATAACAACGGCGGTTATATTTCCGTTTTTGTCAAGAATCTTTGACGAGGCGACAAAATGATTATTCTTAAGCGTTCCCGACAGTGTTCCGATGTTTGTAAACTGATCCTCTACGAGCATGCTCGTTATTATTTCCCCGGGAATTTTCATTTTGCTGTGCCTTTTGCATACCGTTTCCGACTCGCCTTTATCCGCGCAGCCGCAGTATTTTACATATGCGTTATCGGGCTGTGAGCTGACTATAAGAATATCTGCGCCCGATACGCCGGCAATATTGTTAATTGCGGTTTTGAGCGTATCGCCGTATTCTTCACTTTCGCTGTTTTCAGTCGAATTTGAACAAAATGCCGCAACGTTACTTGCGGCATTGTACAAATCGAGTTTTTTCTGATCCTCCCAGTAGTCTGCTATGAAAATCATAAGCGTAAGACTTAATAAAGTAAGGCATATCAGAAAAGTACCCGAAAAGAATTTGAAATATTTGTTAAACAGCGAGACGCTTTTGTTCGGCATCGGCGCCGTAATTTTATCGTCTGACTTATTCACTTAAATATCTCAATCCTTTGTTTCAAATTTATATCCTACCGACCAAACGGTTTTAAGCTCCCATTTGTCGGAAACGCCCTCGAATTTTTCACGCAGTCTCTTTACGTGAACATCGACGGTTCTCGAGTCCCCGTAGTAGTCGAATCCCCATACTTCGTCGAGAAGCTGATCGCGGGTGAATACTCTGTTGGGGTTGCTTGCCAGGTGGAAAATTAGTTCAAGCTCTTTGGGCGGAGTGTCTACGACGACTCCGTTTACTTTAAGCTCGTAATTCGTAATGTTTATGGAAAGCTTGTCGTAATGAACCTCGTTGACCTGCTCGGTCATAACGGAAGCAGAACGTCTTAAAACGGCTTTTATTCTCGCGAGAACCTCTTTTGTCTCAAAGGGCTTTGAAATGTAGTCGTCTGCGCCGAGTTCGAGTCCGAGACATTTGTCGAACGTTTCGCTCTTTGCCGAAAGCATTATAATCGGAACGTTTGAATTATTCCTTATCTTTCTGCATACCTGCCAGCCGTCGAGACCGGGGAGCATAATATCGAGCAGTACGAGATCGGGATTTACCTCGTTGAAGGTCTGTACTGCTTCGAGACCGTCGTTGACAATGACCGTCGTGTACTTTTCCTTTTCAAGGTACAGACGGATAAGTTCGCAGATGTTAATATCGTCGTCAACGATCATTATTTTTTCATTAGCCATATTTTTCTCCTCTTTTTATGTGCGAAATATATTTTTATCTCCTTGCCCTCGGACGTGATTTTCCGCGCGGGCCGGATGAATGTTTACCGCTGAATTTAATTGCGAATGCGACTCCTACGGCGATAATCGCCGCCGCCATGATGAACAGCGCGGCCGCCAATACTGTGTTTTCGTCGCCGAATGAGAACGATTTATTCTTGCCGGAATCGGTATAATTTATGCTTCCGACGGCGGGCTCTACGGTGTATTTGTCTACGCCGATATAATTTACCTGCGGTGAGCCGGAGCTTAAATTGTTAGTGATAAGCTGGGTCGAAACGGGAATACTGACTCCCGTCGAACCCGACTGCAAATAGCTTTCGAGTCCGCCGACACCGCTGATGCTGTCGGTGTTTATCGTTCCCGAATTTTTATCGTCGGCAAAACCGAAAATCTTTTTAATATACTGATATCCGTTGCCCAGTCCGTTCGTAAAGCTCGGAACGAGAAGCGACATAATGCTCATGACTCTCTGAGGCAGATTGAAATTGATATTCTGAAAAATATCGGAGAAAACGGAGTCGTCGCCGAGCGAGTCCTTTATCTTCTTAATACGATCGGATGAGGACGAGATTATTCCTGCTATCGGATTTTCGTTCTGCGGGGGAGTCTCGGTTCCCTGATAAACTTCAAGATAGTAAGTCGAGGTCTTTTTACTCTCACCGCTCTTGTAGTAATCCACGCGGACGGTAACGGTTTCGGATGTTTTCGAAGAGTCGAGCGCGACCTTTGTAAAATAATTATCCTTGACCTGCTGTCCGTTTATGAATATTTCTACTACGCATCCCGATATAATGTTCGTATCGGTAATCGCAGTGGGCATTACCCAGATTTTGTCGCGTTTGTAGTCAAGTTTAACTTTGTATTTATCGATATCGGCGTAGAATTCGTTATCTTCCAATTTAAAATAATCCGTATTGTCTCTTACAAGGGCGAACATTTCGTCGTATGAAAGAGAGCTTCTTACGGTCAAATTGTATTTTTTACCGATAAGCTGAAGAATGTACGAAGCGACGGAATTTGAATTTACCGCCTGCTTCATCATGTCGGGGTCGGGGGTTACGTCGTATATTTTGCCGAGCATGGCGGTAGTGTATTTCGTTTGAAGCTCATCGAACGTTACGTTGTCGGGGTCGACGGCTATGCCCTG
>UQQT01000060.1 GCA_900543395.1 uncultured Oscillospiraceae bacterium
CACATTCTCGACAGTCTCACAGCTTGTCGAAAACTACTTTTTCGACAAGCTGTGCCCGAGACGGAAATCCGTTTCGGGCGTTTGCGTGCCTATTGTATGATTACAGAGCTTTTTTGATAGCTTCGAGCAAATCGCCGTATTCCTCAAATGCGGGGATGTCGGGGTAGTCGGCTTTTATCTTGTCGGTACTCTTGAATAAGAATCCCGCCTTGCTCGCCTGAATCATTCCCAGGTCGTTGAAGCTGTCGCCGGAGGCTATCGTGTCGTAGCCTATCGACTGTAAAGCCTTGACGGTCGTAAGCTTTGATTTTTCGCATCTCATCTTAAATCCGGTAATTTCGCCGTCGGGTGCAACCTCAAGCGTATTGCAGAATATTGTCGGCCAACCCAGCTTTTTCATAAGCGGAGAGGCAAACTGCTCGAATGTGTCGCTTAAGATTATTACCTGGGTAATGCTTCTTAATTCGTCGAGGAATTCTTTCGCTCCGGGCATAACGTCAATTTTCGATATAGTCTCCTTAATTTCCTTGAGTCCGAGATTGTGCTCTTTAAGTATTCCGATACGGTAATTCATAAGCTTGTCATAATCAGGCTCGTCGCGCGTAGTCTTTTTTAACTCGGGAATACCCGTTTCCTCTGCGAACGCTATCCAGATTTCGGGGACGAGTACGCCCTCCATATCGAGACATACAATATTCATTAATAAAACCTTCTTTGCTTTTTTATAAATTTTATCATAAAATATATCTGCAGGCAACAGTTAAATGAAAAAAATCAGGCGTTTTTCCTCATTACTATTATAAGTTTTTCACCGTCGAGTGTCAGAGTGTCCGTTATTTTAAATCCGTACGACTCGTATTTCGGTATAAATTCCTCGTCGTTGTATCTTGCGTCGATCAGAACATATTCCGTTCCCTCGTTTTCGTCGTATTCGTGATAATAAATTTCGTAAAGAGTATCGCGGTTCGCAAGCTTTGCGAGCAGTCGCGTAGAGCATATTACGCCCGCGTCCTCGGGAATTGAATCGCATACCTCGCGCATGGCTTCGTATTTTGTTTTATTTGCTTTGTAAAAATCGGCGTTCGAAATTGCGGACGGAATATTAACTGCATAAAAGCACATAAAGCTTACCGCAAGCGACGTAATTATCATCCTGTCGGCGGTTTTCTTTTTCATTTCCGATATATTTAAGGCGGCGAGATAGATAAGAAACGCCGCGCTTCCGAAGCAGTACTGAAATCCGAGATTGTACTGATATTTATACATTGTCATTAAGTTGAACAGAATCATAGGACAAAGGAGTACGGCTCTTGAAATTTTCTTTATTGCAAACGGGAGAAACGCGAGCGGAGCGGTAAGCTTTATGAGAAACAGCGTTTTATCCGCAAAGCCTCCCTCCGAATTCGTAAACAGCTGGGTAAAGACATATCCCGGGTCTGCAATTATATTTTTGACCATGGACAGAAGCGAACCGTCGGTTACATAGTTTGCGTATCTGCCGGTCATAACGCCGTCGCCGTTTTTTGAAAGATAATAAGTTACCGCGAGGAAGTAAACGACAGCGACAGCCGTCATTGCGGCAGGTCTTGCGATTTTCTTTGACGAAAACATTATATATAACGCGAAAAATACGATATACACCGCTGCGTCCTCTTTTACTAAGAGAGTGAGAAACGCAAAAACGTACATGGGGATGTATTTTTTCTTTTCATAAAAGAAGAAAACCCACAGAAGAAGCGGAGCCAGAAAACAGTTTTCGTGAAAATCATAGCTTACGCCGAGCGACAGTGCGGGCAGAAAAACGACGGCTGAGGCGAATAAACAGCTTCTTATGTGCGTCATTTTAAGAGCCCGGCAGAGAAGAAACGCGGGAACGCCGGACGAGGCGAGTATTAAAGCCTGACATATTTCGAGCGTGATATCCGACGGGAATATTTTGAATATCGGTGCGAGAACGTAGAGTATCGGCGACATGTGAACGTCGAAATGAGACAGAAGCCTGTCGCGTTCGCATGTGGTTACGGGTTTTAGTGTCTCGCAGATATTTCTGAACATGTGTACGAAAAGCCCGTGGTCGAAATTCGGAGTTTCGAATATAAGGCATTTAACAGTCGTTTTAAATCCCACGGCAAAGACGAAAATCAGAATCAGCGCACACAGCACGGCGGCGGACGTTTTCCTGCCGATTTTTATTTTATCCGTGTTTATAAAGTTTTTCGACGAGTACCAGCACACGGCGAGCGCGGCGGCAATGCCGAGAGTCAGCGCGAAGCCGAACGAATCGTGACGAGTCAGCATTATAAGAAAATATGCGGACACGGTTACCGGGAAAATTATAATATCGGTTTTTGCGTTAGGTATTATAACCGCGACTGCTGTAAGAAAGACGTAATAAGCGAAAACAATCAGCAGTACTTTTGCCATGCCGATTAAAGCGTAGTCGGATATTGTATCGAAATTAAATTTGAAAGCCAATATAAAATATACCGCAGACATGCACAGTGCGGAAAAAATACGCAGAATATGAAACGACGGGTCGATAAGTTTCAGCTTATTTTTAAGTTTTTCGATGTATTGCATGATTGAAACCTCCGTTACTTTCTTTTTTCATTATAATACCTATGTTTACAAATATAATTCTTATATGAAATTATAAAAATATGTTTACATTGTTTGCATAATGTTATATGATTATCGGTATATAATACTAATTAAGCGAAAGGGGGAGTTTTTACGGTTACTCTTCTTTCAAAAATATTTATTAAGGACAGATTTAACGTAAGGGACAGAGCCGTTCGTCATGCGTACGGAATATTATGCGGAGTCGTAGGAATAATGTTAAACGTTATTTTATTCGCATTTAAATTTACGGCGGGCATGCTGTCGGGTTCCGTCGCAATTACCGCGGATTCGTTTAACAACCTGTCGGACGCGGGTTCTTCTCTGATAACGGTAATCGGATTTAAACTTGCGGACAAAAAGCCCGACATTTCGCACCCGTTCGGACACGGGCGGATAGAATACATAGCTGGTCTTGCCGTTTCCGCGCTGATAGTCGTAATGGGCGTTCAGCTTTTAAAGTCTTCGATAGAAAAAATAATCAGCCCTGTGTATACCGACGACGGATATTTTGTTCTGACGGTATGTATACTCGTTTTTTCGATTCTCATAAAGGTCTACATGGCTTTTTACAATTTAAAAACGGGTAAGCTTATCAATTCCGAAGCCATGAAAGCGACCGCGACCGATTCGTTAAGCGATACGATTGCCACGTTCGTCGTCCTTATTTCGAGCGTAATTTCTCATTATACTTGTGTAAATATAGACGGTTATGCGGGCGTTATTGTTGCATTGTTTATAATATCCGCGGGAATCGGAGCGGCAAAAGATACTATAAATCCTCTGCTCGGTCAGACTCCCGACCCCGAAATTGTCAAGGAAATACGGGATGTTGTACTTTCGCATAAAGAGGTATGCGGTATTCACGACATGGTCGTTCACGATTACGGTCCCGGGCGTTTTATGGTTTCTCTGCATGCGGAGGTTCCCGGCGACAGAAATATTTTCGAAATTCATGACGTTATCGACGGAATAGAAAACGAGCTTTTCGAAAAATATCACTGCGAGGCGACGATTCACATGGATCCTATCGACGTTAACAATCCGATTGTGAACGAAGTCAAGAAAAAAACCGCCGAGCTTGTTAAAAGCATAGATGAGGGAATAACGATTCACGATTTCAGAATGGTTCCCGGCAGTACGCATACGAACTGCATTTTCGACGCAGTTATCCCGTTCGAATGTAAAAAAAGCGACGATGAAATCAAGGACTCGATTAATAATAAAATAAAGGAAATTGACCCGTCTTATATCGCCGTGGTCAGAATAGACAGAGGATATGTGTGATAAACGAATTTATAAATACGAGCTTCACTGCCATACGTCGGAGGTCAGCAGGTGCGGAACCGTCAGCGGAGCGCAGGCGGCGAAAATGTATAAGGAAGCGGGCTATGACGGACTCGTTATAACGGATCATTACTCGCCGATGACTTTTTCTCCTCTTACCGTGTGCAGACCGCAGAAAGCGGCGGATTTCTATATGGGTGGATACGAAAGCGCGAAACGGGAAGCGGATGAAAATTTTACCGTCCTGCTCGGTATGGAATTAAGATATTACGCCACGGCGAACGACTATCTCGTGTTCGGCGTTACGGAGGACTTTCTCAAAAACAGCGGTAATCTGATGGCCGCGTATCCGAGGCGTTTTTACTCTCTTGCAAAGAAAAACGGGCTTATCGTCGTTCAGGCTCACCCGTTCAGAGAGCTGATGATTCGTACTAATCCCAAATATCTCGACGGATGTGAAGTGTATAACGGTAAGCAGAAAAGAGAGTCGGAGAGTCAAAACGCGATGAACTGGGCGGAAGAAAACAACATGAAGATAAGAACCTCCGGCAGCGATTTTCACCGTCCGTCGAATCTTGCAAAGGGCGGAATCGCGACGACAAGGAAGATTAAAACGAACAAGGATTTGATTGAAGTGCTCGTAAGCGGGGACTTCTCGATTATAAAAGATTCAAAAATCACGGGTGGGTGAAGTTTATGAATGTATTTTCCGTAATATCGCTTTTGGGCGGACTTGCACTTTTTTTATACGGTATGGAAATAATGGGCGATGGACTTCGAAGTTCGTCGGGCTCCGCGCTTAAAAAAGTGCTGTCGAAGGTCACGTCCAATCCGTTCACCGGCTTTTTGCTGGGTCTTGTGATAACCGCCGTCGTGCAGAGCTCAATGGCGACCGTCGTACTGACTGTCGGACTCGTCGGTGCGGGCGTTCTGACTCTCAAACAGTCCATTTCGATAGTGTTCGGCGCGAACGTAGGAACGACCGTGACCGCACAGATTATCCGTCTTATCGACGCGGAAAATTCATCGGGCGGAATTTTCGCGTTTTTTCAGCCGTCGACTCTCGCTCCCGCCGCGCTTTTTATCGGAATTATACTGATAATGTTCGTAAAAGGCTCGACAAAATCGAAGAATATCGGAAATATAATCGTCGGCTTCGGAGTGCTGTTTACCGGACTTATGAATATGATATCCTCTTCGTCCGGACTTTCGGATTCCGAGACGTTTAAAAATATTCTTCTTAAATTTTCGGAGAATCCGGTACTCGGAACTCTTCTCGGAATACTTATTACGGTTATAATTCAGAGTTCGTCGGCTTCTGTCGGTATACTTCAGACTCTGTGCGTAGGCGGAGCCGTTACGTTCAACGGCGCGTACACTTATGTTCTCGGCGCGGCGATAGGTACGGGTATTGTTACGTTCGTCATGTGCGCGCTCGATAAAAAAACGGATTCAAAACGGCTCGGATTTATTCACCTGTGCTTTAATATTTTCGGTGCGCTGATGTTCTTCGTAATTATAGGATTTATAAAGGCTTTCGGCGGTTTTTCGGAGGTTTGGAATTCTCCCGTTTCGGGCGGCGACGTCGCGAATTTCGAGACGGTTTTTAAGCTTGTTACCGCGCTTATGCTTTTGTTCTTTATTCCGTACATAGAGAGTCTTGTCCGTAAAATATTTAAGGACAAAACGGATTCGTCCGAGAGAGAATTCGAGCTTGACGAAAAGCTTTTTCTCTCTCCCGGAGTCGCGCTTGCACAGGCGGAGCGTACCGTGTCCGAAATGGGCAGACTCGCAAAGGAAAATTATTCTCTTGCAGTTTTGCAGTATGAGAAATTTGACAAGAAAAGACATTCCGATATTTTATCTTCGGAGGAGCGTATCGACCGTCTTACGGATTCGACGGAGAGATTTCTTATTGCAATGTCGCCGCATATTGATGAAAAATCGGATTCCGACAGACAGTCGTATCTGTTAAGAGTCATAAGCGAATTCGAGCGAATCGGCGATCTGTCGCTCAATCTGAGCGAGACGGCGCAGAGCATGAAGGACGAGAGAATCGCTTTTTCCGAAAATGCTTCAAAAGAGCTTGACGTTCTGTTCTCCGCCGCGGGTAAAGCGGTTGATATTGCATACCGCGCGTTCAATGAATCCGACGTTCTTATTTCACGCAATGTCGAACCTGTGGAGGAGGTTGTCGACGATATTGTCGAGACTTTGAAAAAACGTCATTACGCTCGTCTTAAAAAAGGAGGATGCGATCCGCAGTCGGGCATTCCGTTTACCGACGTTATATCAAACTGCGAGCGTATAAGCGACCAGTGTTCGAATATCGCAATATATGTTATGGGACTTGAAAACGAGTATATTCATTTCAACGAACACGATTATATAAAACGTGTACATTCGGGAGAAACGGGCGATTTCAAGCGTTTATATGAGAATGAAAGAGAAATATATATCGGCAAATTGAACGAAATTAACGAATAAAAAACGGCAAAACGCTGAAAAATTTTTAACTTTGTTTACTTTTTAATTTTAATTATGTATAATGAAATCGGAATTTTAACTACGGAGGTTTAATACGGATGAATAAGAGATTTAAAAAGATTCTCGGCGTTGTTCTTTCGGCCGTAATGCTTGCCGTTCCTTTTACCGGCGGGGCTTCGGCGTTTAAGGTCGACATCGACTACACCATCAATAATCCCTATGCAAACGTCGACTGGAAAGCGGTCAATCAGTATAAGACGGAGCTTCACTGTCATACAACCGCGACCGACGGAGGCAACACGCTCAAAGAGATGATCGAGAAGCATTACGAACTCGGCTACGATATCATGGCGGTTACGGATCACGGTACGACCGATTACGGCTGGACGAATCCCAACTATATTCCCGAGCTTAAGGTTGCGCTTACTTTAAGAAAGGGCAATCTCCCCATCGTCGGACTTAATAAGGACGGCGGAGACGCGGAAAACGGTAATACTTATACCCTTACCCAAGCCGAAAACGGCGATCAGTTCTACTATCAGACTGATTCGAACGGCAATGACGGCAAGATGATGATGCGCGTTCCGTTCGGTATTGAGAATAACCCCACGTCGTTTAACAACGCTCACGTTAACAGCTGGTTTGTCGACTACGGCAACGGATATCTCGGCGGTACGAGCGATTACTATACCCCGATTACGAATGTTCAGAAACTCGGCGGATTAAGCGTTATCAATCATCCCGGTGAGTACACATCCGCGAGAAACGCGGTTACCTCATCAGAGGCTTATAACAAGAACAACGCTCATTACAGCTATGTTATCAATAAATACGAGACGCTTCTTATGAACAACAGCACGTGTCTCGGAATCGACATTAACTCAAAGGGCGATTACAGAACGAGATTCGACCGCAAGCTTTGGGATACTCTTCTTACCGATCTTGTTCCTCACGGCAGAAACGTATATGCGATCGGTTCGTCCGACGCTCATAACCTCGGCATTGTAAATTCGGGCTATACTCTCGTCCTCATGCCCGAGCTTTCGAACGAGGCTCTCAAATCGGCTCTTTCAAACGGCGAATTCTTCGCGGCGAGCAGATATGTAGGAAATTACGACGAGCTTGTAACTTACGCGAAGAGTCTCTGCATTTCTAACAATAAATATGCAAAGACCGTCGGCACGCAGATGAAAGAGGCTTATGAATCGATAGAAAATGAGATTTCCGAAAAAGGAAAGCAGAGCACCATTTTCCAATTTGATGAAAGTCAGCCCAATGCAAAGATCAGAAATATTATCGTTGACGACAAAGAGGATCGTATAACGATCGATACCGACGGTTTCTATGTCCGCTGGGTTTCCGGCGGCAGGACCGTAGCCGTAGGCAAGACCGTTGACCTTGACGACTGCGAGAATATCGGTTCTTATGTAAGAGCGGAAGTTATCGGCAAGGGCGGTATCGTTTACACACAGGCGTTTACCCTCGAATATAAGGGTGCGCCCGAGGCTAAGGATATCGATTCCGCAGATCTCGGCAGTATCGCTTCGGTATTCTGCGATACTATCGTCAGACTTCTGTCAAATTTCAGAAGCATTTTCGATATGATTTACAAAATATTCGGCGCAAAAGCTTAAATATGTGTTTCTCGGCTCTCCGTATGGAGAGCCTCAGCTTGTCGAAAAAGTAGTTTTCGACAAAAGGTGAGACTGCCGAGAATGTGCCTGAATTCCGTTTTCTTTAGAGCGTTGCTGTACAAAAGTACCGCAGCGAGAAAAAACGAAAAA
>UQQT01000061.1 GCA_900543395.1 uncultured Oscillospiraceae bacterium
AGGCACATTCTCGACAGTCTCACAGCTTGTCGAAAACTACTTTTTCGACAAGCTGGACCGTCGAACAAAATTCGGCGGTTTTTTTATTTCTTGAAGAAATCGAGCGTATAGGTTAAAATTAAAATAAAGTATATTAATTTATTGATAAAAAAATAAACCGAACCATGGGGCTTGTTGCTTCGCGGTTCGGTTTGTTTAGGAGAATATAGCTTTGATGAATTACTTTTTCTTATACTTCTCGCCGATGTGATCGTTATCTATAATCCAGTCAATCATATCTGCAACGGATTTATCAATGTGCATGGGCTGATAGCCGAGCTCGTCATGCGCTTTCTTATATGAGAAATTGCAGTTGGAGAGAAGCTTTCTTATCGAGTATCTGGTGATAAGGGGAGTGCCCTTCGTCACTTTATAAACAACCTCCATAACGGGAGCGACGATATCATGCACGAAAAATTTGCCGAGCTTTACTTTAGGAGCCTTTTTACCGCACGCCTTAGCCATGGATTTTACAAATTCGTCTACCGTACATACGTCGCCGCAGAGTATGTAGCACTCGCCGGGACGGCCTTTCTTTGCTGCCGCGTATGTTCCTGACGCTACATCTCTGATGTCGACGAAGTTATATCCGCCGAACGACATTGAAACGCGGAACAGACCCTTCAGATACATTCTGACCATTTCGCCTACGCTTGAAACCTTGAAATCGTAGGGTCCTATACATGCGCTGGGCTGAACGACTACGGTTTCGAGTCCGTCGGTGCCGTTCGCGTCGAGTACGTACTGTGTAGCCTCCGCCTTTGTCTTTGCATACGCGCCCTCAAGAATCGAGGGATTATAAGAGCTTAATTCGGTCATGACCTGATTGTCCGGGAGCGGCGGATATGTGTCAACCGACGACATGTATACAAGCTTTTTAACTCCGCATGCCTTGCATGCCGCTACGACGTTTTTTGTTCCGTTGACGTTTACGTTGTAAACCTTATCCTCATGACCGGATTCTATTTCGATCATTCCGGCAAGATGATATACGGTGTCTGCGCCCTCGAACGCTTTTTTGAGTGAATCGAGATTCGTTACGTCGCCGTAAGCACGTTCGCAGTCGATGCCGTCGAAAATCTTAGAATCCTTTCTGATAAGTATACGCGTAGGCTCATTGTTTTTAATAAGCTCGAGCAGAAGCGCGTAGCCGACGTGACCTGTTGCGCCCGTCATTACGGACAATTGTTTCTCCATATTATTTTTCCTCCAAAAGAATATATTATGTATTGTTAATATCTATTAATACCAAGGTAAGGTCGTTGACGTTTGTTCCCGTTGCGCCTGTAATCAGCAGGGAGTTTGAACTTTTCAGCGCGTTATACGACGCGTTGTCTTTTAATGCGGAATCTATGTCAACGCCGTTTTTTTTCATTATTTCGGCTGTTGAGCCGTCTGCGATTCCGCCCGCCGCATCGGTCGGACCGTCGGTACCGTCCGAGCCTGCGGACAGAAATGTTATGCCTTTTGTTTTATCAAGAAATTTTGCGGCGGTCAGAGCCATTTCCTGATTTCTTCCGCCCCTTCCGGAGCCTCTTACCGTGACGGTCGTTTCGCCGCCGTAAATCAAGGCTGTCGGCACTGTTATTTTTTTCTGTAAATCTACTGCGTAAAGACAGACTTCCTTTGCTCTGTCTCTTGCCTCGCCAGTCATTGAATCCGTAACGATTTTTGCGTCGAATCCGAGCGATTCTGCTTTTTCCTTTGCACTCTCACACAGAATCGAAATGTCGCCGACTACGGAAACGGTAACGTTATTAATTTTCTTGGGCGTTTCGGTTTTTATGAATTTCTTTGCGGTTTCGCTTAGATGTATATTGTATTTATTTATAATCGCTTCGGCTTGGTCGCATGTCGTAAAATCGGCGCAGCACGGACCCGAGGCGACGGATGAAATATCGTTCGAGATAACGTCGGAGAGAATAACGCAGTAAATTTTCGCTTTGCAGTCCCGGGCGAATTTACCGCCCTTGACTTTTGAAAGCCTTTTTCTTATCGTATTTATCTCCGTTATATCGGCGGAGCTTTTTAAAAGCTCGTTTGTAATATCCTTTAATTCGTTGAGGCTTACCTCGGGATATTCAAACAGGGCGGAAGCCCCTCCGGATAAAAGAAATATCAGCTCGTCACCGTCTTTAAGTGTTCTGCATTTATCTATAATATATTTTGACGCATATAATCCGTTTTCGTCGGGAACGGGATGCCCCGCCTCAAAGGTGATAAAGCCTTCGGGAATATCATCGGGCGTATGACCGTATTTTGTGAGAACGGTTACGCTTCGGGCTTGCTTTCCTAACGCGTCAAAAGCGCCCGCAGCCATAGGCGCGGCGGCTTTGCCCGCAGCGACGACGGCAGGATTGTTAAAATGCCTTGACGAAATTTCATTGAATACAGATGTATAGGGATTTGCTTTGTCTACGGCGTAAAGGAAGATTTCTTCAGCCGTTTTATTCCTGTTTTCAATCATGGTATTTTACTGCATTATAAAAGAAAAATGACGATTGTCGGGTTCTGACGGAGCTAAAAGCTCATGCGCGATTTTCTCGATTTCGAGCAAAACGGACATTACCTTTTCGTCCTTTAACTTCTTTATCGGCAACAGCTTTACCGCGCGTCTCGGCAGAGAAGCGACATCGGTCACGATATCGTAAACCGGGTCGGACGGAGCGTACGTTTTTTCACTGCCGTCAAAAACAGACAGGAAAAGGTCTGCAATATAATCTATAAGATAATCGTCCTCGATTTTTTTGACGGCTTTCATATTGACGCCCTTGCCGAAAGTCAGTGCGTTTAAAAGCTTACCCGCCTTGCCGACTGTCGCGGTGAGCGCGTAGTGCGCACATTTGCTTATAACAGGATAAATATTTTTAATGCTGTCTGTCGAAATGCCGTTGTTCTCCAAAAGCTTAAAAAATTTATCTCTGTCGTTCGCGGCGTATTCCAAAAGTGCAAACACAACGTTCTGCGTATGTTTTTTTATGTAATCAAGCGTTTCCGTTTTTCCGTTATATTCGAATTCTTTAAGACTTTCGACGGAAACATTCATTTCCTCGCCGTTAATCTCAAGGTATGTTATCGGAGCCGGGTAACCGCACAGCGCGCCCTGATTAAGCTGATAAAGAGTATTACCGTTGTCTGAAACAAAACGCGTTGTTCTCTGCATGTGAGAATGTCCGCAGATAACGAGTGAAACCCCCGCGTCTGCAAGCTTGTTTGCGACGTCAATATTATCGCCGATATGCTGACTTTTGCTGATGATTTCGGAAATACTGCTTATCAGCATATGATGCTGCATTAAAATGATATATTCGCCGTTAGCTTTAGCCTTTTTACATTCGGACAGAATCCAGTCAAGGTGTTCGTCCGTGTAGCCCGACGCGCCCTTTCCGTTCTGGTCGTCGTTCGTCGCTATGAGGCGGATATTTTTGCCTATATTCAATGAATAAGAAGAAGCTTCAATGTGGGTTATATATTCGCTCTCGGCTCTGTTTTTACCAAACGGGGCATAAAGCTCCCTTAATTCGGGCGGAGTCAAGGTGTCGTCATAATGAAAAACATTGTCTCCCTCGAAACGCTTTGCGTCGTTGTCACAGCACCAGTCATGCGTTGCATAGACGGTGTAGGCAGGAAGAAATTTATTTAAGTCGCTGATTTTTTCAAATACTTCCTCGTGACAGACTCTCTCTCCGTTGTTTGCAAGGTCGCCTGCGATAAGAACACAGTCCGCTCCGCTTTTCTTTATGGATTCGAACGCGGAATCGATGATTGCACCGGATTCGGCAAGGCATTTCTGATCCTGCGCCGAACGCAGTTCATACGCATTGCCCGTTGTTCCGAGAGAAGGGGAATAATAATGAAGGTCGGCAATGACCGCGATTTTTAATCCTGTATTGTCCATATCATTCGATCCTATCATAGTATCTTTACATCATCATAATCTAACAAATAAATATGTAGACCTTTTACAAGACATGTGAACAAAATGTTAATAAAATTACACGTGTGTTATTTTATATCGCATTGCATAGTAAAATGTTGATTTCTATGTTTATGCTCTGTTAATATTCCTATTATAATATTTATATCAGGCGGAGCATTTGACATTTGTTATCATATAGTGTATAATATACGCCAAAGCCGTTGACTTCGGCTTTAATAAATATTTGAAAGGGGCAAATTGCTCTATGTCAGACCCTGACCCCGGAAGTATTATAGGGGCTATAACCCGTCAGCCTATGTTTCTTGACGCTGCCGTAAAATCAACCTGGACGGATAACGTTCTTCAGATTGTTATTCTGCTGATTCTTATTTTTGTCAACGCCTTTTTCGCGATGAGTGAGATAGCGGTCATATCTCTTAATGACACGAAGATGGAGAAGCTTGCAGGCGAGGGTAACAAAAAAGCAAAACAGGTACTTAAGCTTACAAAAAATTCGTCAAACTTTTTATCGACTATTCAAATCGGCGTTACGCTCGCGGGATTTTTAACGAGTGCGTTCGCTTCGTCGAGCTTTGCAGAACAGCTTACCTCGTGGGTAATGACGAAGCATCCCGGCGCTCCCGAGGGCGTTATAAGCACGGTGTCTATGATTCTCATTACTATTCTGACATCGTATTTTTCGCTCGTTTTGGGTGAACTCGTACCTAAGAAAATCGCTATGCAGAAGCCCGAAAAGGTTTCGTTTGCGGTTGTCGGCATATTGCTTTTCGTTGCAAAGGTCACAAAACCGTTCGTTAAAATACTTTCGGTTTCGACAAACTTAGTTGTAAAACTTATAGGTCTTGACCCCAACGCGGACGAGGATTCCGTCACGGAGGAGGAAATCCTCATGATGGTCGACGCCGGCGAGGAAAAGGGTGTTATCGAAAATACCCAGGCCGAGATGATTAACAATATTTTCGAATTCGACGATATTGACGCGGGCGATTTGATGACTCACAGAGTCGATATGACCGCGGTTGAGGGAAACGATTCGATTGCCGACGTTATAAAGGTCGCAATTGACGAGGGATATTCGCGTATCCCCGTATATGACGACGACCCCGACAACATCATCGGTATCGTATATGTAAAGGATCTTTTACAGTATATAAAATCGGGAATTCCCGATAAAAAGACTGTAAGAGAAATAATGCGCGAGGCGTATTTTGTTCCCGAGTCGAAAAAATGCGGTGAGCTTTTCACCGAGCTTATCGAAAAACACATACAAATTGCCATAGTCGTAGACGAATACGGCGGAACCGCCGGTCTTATCACAATGGAGGATCTTATAGAGTCGATAGTCGGAAATATTCAGGACGAATACGACGATGAGGACGATGAGGTTTCAAAATTAAACGACAATACGTTCACGGTTGACGGAACGATGGACATTGACGAGGTCTGCGAGCTTATCAATGCCGAGCTTCCCGAGGGCGAATACGATACTCTTGCGGGATTTTTAATTTCCAAGCTCGGATATCTGCCCGTTGACGGAAATATGGACGTAGTCGAGTATAAAAATATTAAATTTACCGTGCTGTCCGTAGAAGAACGCCGTATCGCAAAGGTTAAAATTGAGATAACCCCGATTCCCGAAGATGATGACGAGGAACAGAATGAAAAAGAGCGTTCAAAGGATAAAAAGGACAGAGAAAAAGATAAGGATAAATCCGACGAATACGCGGATAAAGACAAATAAAAATAAAGATAAAAGCCCGCTTCCCTTACGGAGACGGGCTTTTTCAGAGGGTGAAAATTACGGATAAAACATTTATTGGGCATATAAAGGATATTTCATTAAGAGCCGAAAGGAGCGGACGGTATTTTTTTACTTCGTTTCTGACGCCGGCTCAGCAGAGCGATATCGAGAGCATGAAACGGGAGCTTTGCACTTTTAAATTCTACGGCGGAGCAGAATTGACCGAACGAAATATGGCGCGGTTCGGGGACGAAAACGAAATAGGGTGGGAGCAGGATTTTCCGATAACCGTGCTTAAAGTCTCTCCGCTGAACGCTAAGTTTTCCGACTCTCTTACTCACCGTGATTTTTTGGGCGCGCTGATGAATCTCGGAATCGAACGCGATCAGATAGGCGATATCGCCGTAAAGGATAACGAAGCGTATATTTTTGTAACGGAAAAAATGGCAGACTACATCTGCGAAAAGCTTGATAAAGTAAAGCATACGAGCGTAAAATGCGAGGCTGCGGACAATATCCCCGGCGGTAAGCTGTACAGAAGCGAAAACATCGAAATAATCGTATCGTCAATAAGAATCGACTGTGTAATCGCGGGCGTTTTTAAGCTGTCGAGGAGCGAAGCGCAGAATTTAATCGAGAGCGAGAGGGTTTTTGTAAATTCGAAATCCGTTGTTTCCGTTTCAAAGGAGCTTTGCGAAAACGACGTCGTTTCGGTAAGAGGGTACGGCAAATTTGTTCTGACAGGCGAAAAAGGCAGGACGAAAAAGGGCAGAACGGTGATTGCGGTCGGGGTGTATAAATAACGGATTATTGATTTATTCTGTATTTAACTCTTGACGAGTATTTTACGGATGTGAGCAAGCCGAGTTTTTCGAATTTAAGAACAAAACCTCTGATTGTCGCGTAGGCGGCGTTACCGAAATCCTTTTCAAGCTGTTTTGTCGAAAATTCATCGTTGCCGTAAAATGAGAGTACGAATTTCCACAGCTTTGATTCTTTGTTTGTAATTTTTCCGCCTCTCTGTGCTTCTTCGTATAAATTAATAACGTCCGTATCGGCGGAGTATTTATTGATTTCATTATAAACGTATTTCGTGAAGAACAGGATAAACGGTGTAGCATCGATTTTACCGGAGGATTTTTTGTTTTCTTCTATGAGCGTAAATGCGTCGTAATACGCTTTGCGGTTCTTTTCTATCTTACCCGAGAAATCAATAAACAGCGCGGATCGGTAACCGTTCTGAACAAGAAACCATAGATGAACGAGTCTTGCCATTCTGCCGTTCCCGTCGAAATACGGGTGAAGAAATGCTATATAAAAATGAATTACGGCGGCCTTGACAAGGTCGTTGATGTCGTCCTTTCGGTTTATAAAATCGAAAAGTTTTTTCATATATGCACCCAGTTTCCCGTGTTCGATACCCGCGTGTTCGACCCGGTCGCTGACGACGTAAACGGTATCGTGACGATATAATTCGCCGTCTTTCAGTCTGTTTTCGTCCTCAAGAAAATCTCCGATAGCCGTCATGTAGAGCCTGTAAAAGTTTTCTTCGGTGATTTTATTGCTTGTATCGGATATAAAATCAAGTCCGCGCTTGATCCCCTCGATTCTGCTCTCCTCTTCGTCGGCGGGAGCCATTCCTTTGAGAATCCTGCGCACGCTGTCACGGCTGAAATCAATATTTTCTATTGCGGATGTTGCTATAATCTCGTTTTCCGCGGATTTTACGGAATAGTTTTGATACTGCGGTTTTAATAAAAGTTTTACGGCGTTTTGACTGAGGGGGGCAAAATTGTCAATGTATACGATATTGTTCCCGTTGAAGTCGTTTAACGGCAGGGGCGTATAATATAACTTATCCAATACCTTTAAAAATTTGCCGAAGTCCTCACCGTATTTGTACTTCAGCTTATCATAATTCGGAAAATGCTTATCTTTTATTATTTTTGAAAAAATATTTATATTCATAACAATACCTCTGATAGTAATTAGTATCAGTTTGTATCAGTATATCATACAAAGAAAATAAAGTCAAATAAAAAAAAAGCCTCGATTAAGAGGCTTTCAGCGTGTCGAAAAAGTAGTTTTCGATACGCTGTGAGACTGCCGAGAATGTGCCTGAATTTCGTTTTCTTTAGAGCGTTGCTGTACAAAAGTACCGCAGCGAGAAAAAACGAAAAACGCAAATGCCCCGAAATCATCAGGTTTCGGG
>UQQT01000062.1 GCA_900543395.1 uncultured Oscillospiraceae bacterium
AGGCACATTCTCGACAGTCTCACAGCTTGTCGAAAACTGCTTTTTCGACAAGCTGGCCGGCGGATAAATAATATCCGCCGGTATTTTTTATCCGCACACAAAAAACAGCGGTTTCGGAAAACCCGAAACCGCCGAATATATTTATCTGTTCAATTACTCTGCAAGGCTTGCTTTAAGAGTGTCAAGCTCTTTTCTGAGAGTTGCGGGAAGCTTATCGCCGAACTTGGCGTAGAACTCCTCGATTCCTTCCGTTTCCTTGCTCCAAAGAGAATTATCAACGTCAAGGATGCTCTCAAGGCTCTCCACGGTTACTTCGTCCTCAAGACCCTCAATATTGATATCCTTAGCATAGGGAAGATAACCGATAGCCGTCTTTTTAGCGTCTACCTTGCCGTCACAGCGGGCAAGAATCCATTCAAGAACACGAAGGTTATCGCCGAATCCGGGCCACATGAAGTTACCCTCATCGTCTTTTCTGAACCAGTTAACATTGAAGATCTTAGGTGCTTTGTCAGCGTCGAGAGACGCTCCGATGTCAATCCAGTGCTGCCAGTAGTCGCCCATATTGTAACCGCAGAACGGAAGCATTGCCATGGGGTCACGGCGGACAACGCCGACTGCACCGGCAGCCGCGGCGGTCGTCTCGGATGCCATGATAGAACCTACAAATACGCCGTTATTCCAATCCTTCGACTGGTAAACTAGAGGAGCAAGCTTAGCACGTCTGCCGCCGAATACGATAGCCGAGATAGGCACTCCGTCCGGATTCTCAAACTCTTTGCTGATGCAGGGGCAGTTCTTTGCGGGAGCGGTGAATCTTGAGTTGGGATGAGCACCCTTCTCCTCGCTTGTCTTGCCGTTCCACGGATTGCCCTTCCAGTCAATTGCATGCTCGGGCGGATTCTTATCAAGACCCTCCCACCAAACAGTGTTGTCGTCAAGATTAAGAGCAACGTTTGTAAAGATTGTATTCTTCTGAGTAGAAATAAGAGCGTTGGGGTTCGACTTCATATTCGTTCCGGGAGCAACGCCGAAGAAACCGTTTTCGGGGTTGATAGCGTAAAGTCTGCCGTCCGCGCCTTTTCTGATCCATGAAATATCGTCGCCTACGCACCATACTTTATATCCCTTAGCCTTATATCCCTCGGGAGGAATAAGCATGGCAAGGTTTGTCTTACCGCAAGCCGAGGGGAATGCGGCACAGATATACTTAACCTCGCCCTGAGGATTCTCAACGCCGAGGATAAGCATGTGCTCAGCCTGCCAGCCCTCTTTCCAGCCCTGGTAAGAAGCGATACGAAGAGCAAAACACTTTTTGCCGAGAAGTACGTTTCCGCCGTATGCGGAGTTTACGGAAATAATCGTGTTGTCCTGCGGGAACTGACAAATCCATCTTTTCTCCGCGTCAACATCGCATTTACAGTGAAGACCTCTGACCCAGTCCTCGCTGTCGCCGAGAACGTCAAGAACAGCCTTGCCGACTCTGGTCATAATAGACATGTTGAGAACAACATATATGGAATCAGTAAGCTCGATACCGATTTTTGAGAACTTTGAGCCTACGGGTCCCATCGAGTACGGAATAACGTACATGGTTCTGCCCTTGTAGCTGTCTCGTGCAATATCATAAAGCATTTTGTAGCACTTGGAAGGCTCCATCCAGTGGTTCGTGGGACCTGCCTCTTCCTCAGTCGGGGTGCAGATAAGCGTTCTGTCCTCAACACGGGCTACGTCGTTGGGTTTGGTTCTGTGAAGTAAGCATCCGGGGAGCTTTTCCTCATTGAGCTTGATCATCTCTCCCGAAGCGATAGCTTCCTTTCTCAGCTCTTCAAGCTGAGCTTCACTGCCGTCAATCCAGACAATCTTATCGGGTTTAACAAGTTCAACTTTTTCGTCGATCCAGGCAAGAACCGACTTGTTTGTTGTAAGTGCCATTATAGTTCTCTCCTTCTTTAGAGTAAATTAAACAAAATAACGCAGGGTTAAATTATTATATTGTGAACCTGCACGAACTTTGATAAAATTTTATCAAATTCAAATTTATGTTATCACAAATCGTACGATTTGTCAATAGGAAGAGAGGCTGCGGCGTTAAGATTTTCCTGCGCCGTGTACCCCGCAAGAAGCTCGTAATACGCCTGTGAGCCGACCATTGCGCCGTTGTCTCCACACAGCGAAAGCTCGGGCATATAGAGCTTATATCCGCGATTTTTGCAAAGTGAAGTCATCTCGCGTCTTAGCACGGAATTCGCGCTGACTCCGCCTGCGATAACGATTTTCTTATACCCCGTTTGGGCGGCGGCTTTCATTGTGTTATCCGTAAGGCATTTTACAACGCTTTTAATATATGAAGCTCCCAAATCCTCGATATCAACGCTCTCGCCCTTCTGCGCCTTATTGTGAAGAATATTTACAACGGACGTTTTAAGTCCGGAAAAGCTGAAATCAAGGGGCGCACCGTCAACTCTCGGATGCGGGAATACATACGCGTCGGGATTGCCGTTTTTTGCTCTGATGTCAAGATTCTTTCCGCCCGGATAGTCAAGCCCCATTGCGCGTGCAGCCTTGTCAAGAGCCTCGCCTGCCGCGTCGTCGCGCGTTCTGCCGAGAATTTCAAACTCCGTATAGTCCTTAACGGCAATTATGTGGCTGTGTCCGCCCGAAACGACGAGCGCCAAAAACGGAGGCTCAAGCTCGGGAAACGTAATATAATTAGAGGCAATATGGCTTCTCAAATGATGAACGGGAATAAGCGGTTTATTAAGAGAATAGCTCAATCCCTTTGCAAAATTCACGCCTACCAAAAGCGCGCCGATAAGCCCCGGAGCGTATGTTACGCCGACAGCGTCGATATCGTCGTATGAAAGCCCCGCCTCCTTTACCGCGGAGTCGACAACCCACGATATATTTTCTGCGTGCCGTCTCGAAGCTATTTCGGGAACCACCCCGCCGTATTTTACATGCTCGTCGACCTGCGAAGCAACAACGTTCGAGAGAACCTTTCTGCCGTCGGCGACAACGGAAGCCGCCGTCTCGTCGCAGGAGGATTCGATTGCAAGTATATTCATATATTTATCATTCTTTCAAAAAGTATTTCGTCATTATAAACGCGTCCTCGTTCGGCGCGGAATAAAAATTCTTACGTCTGCCGAGATTTTCAAATCCCGATTTTTTATATAAATTAACCGCCGGAGTGTTGGAAACACGAACCTCGAGCGTTATAAATTCGGCGTTATGATCAATGCAATATGAATTCATAGCGTCAATAAGAGCTAAGGCAATACCGCGTTTTCTGAATCCTTCCCTCACCGCGACATTGCTTATATAAACCTCTCCGCCGATGTTGTCCGCGCCGATAAAGCCCGTTATTATTCCGCCGTCAACCGAGACGAAAAACACGGAACAGCCGTTATTTAAAGAGTCGAGAAAATTCCGCTCATTCCACGGACGGGTAAAGCACTCCCGCTCGATTTCACAGACGGCGCAAACGTCCGAGGAAGTCATCCTTCGTACCTCAATCATCCCTTAGCCTCATACCACGTTTTGCCCGCGTGCGCGTCGACGCTTAACGTGACCTTCATCTTAACGGCGTTTTCCATTTCCTCTTTAAGAACTCTCAAAGCATTTTCACGCTCGTTTTCGGGAGCCTCTATAATCAGCTCGTCGTGTACCTGCATTATAAGGCGCGAACGCATATTTTCGCGTTTTAATCTGTCATAAACGCGCACCATTGCGATTTTTATAATGTCCGCGGCGGTACCCTGTATGGGCATATTCCTTGCGACTCTCTCGCCGAACGCGCGCTGAATCGCGTTTGACATGGAAAGCTCGGGCAGATACCTGCGCCTGCCGAAAAGCGTTGTTACATAACCCTTTTCCTTAGCGTCGGCTATAATGCTGTTCATATAATTGTCAACACCCGAATAGTGCGTTAAATACGAATTTATATACTCGGCGGCTTTGGCTCTCGTAACGCCTATATCCTTAGCAAGCGAAAATGCGCCGATTCCGTAAACTATTCCGAAATTGACAGCCTTGGCTCTCGAACGCATAAGCGGAGTAACCATATCCATCGGCATTTTAAATACCTGAGACGCTGTTATGGCGTGGATATCATCGCCGTTATTGAATGCATCAATCATGTTTTTATCATTCGCAATATCGGCAAGCACGCGCAGCTCTATCTGCGAATAGTCCGCGTCGCAGAGAACATATCCGTCCTCCGCCTTAAAGAATTTACGCATTTCCCGTCCTAATTCGCTTCTGACGGGTATATTCTGCAAATTCGGCTCCGTTGACGAGAGTCTGCCGGTACGCGTTTCGGTCTGCGTAAACGTCGAGTGAATTCTGCCGTCTGCGCCTATTACCTTCAGAAGTCCGTCGCAGTAGGTCGATTTTAACTTCGTAAGCGTTCTGTATTCGAGAATATCGGGTATAATCGGATGAACGTCGATGAGTCCCTCCAGTATCTCCGCACTCGTGGAATAGCCCGTTTTCGTTTTCTTTTTCGCGGGAAGCAGAAGCTTTTCGAATAAAATCTCGCCGAGCTGTTTAGGCGAGTTTATATTAAACGTACATCCGGCATAATCGTATATTTCGGTTATAAGTCCGTTTATTCTGTTCTCGAGCATTACGGAGAATTCTTCGATTCCCTCTCTGTCGACGGCGAAACCATACAGCTCCATGCTTGAAAGCACGACGGACAGCGGAATTTCAACATCCCGCAAAAGCATGCCCTGTCCGTTCTCCTCGATTTTTTCATTAAGAACGGCGCACAGCGAGCAGAAAAGCGCGAATTCTTTAACGCTCCCGTCCTCCGAATTTTCGACAACGGCGGACACGGCGTAATTGTCGCAAAGCGTGTGAACCGCGTAGTCCTTCGCATTGGGATTTAAAAGATATCCCGCAAGGAGCGTATCGAAAACCACGTTGTTTATATTGTAATTATTTTTAATAAGATAAGACGAAAGGGATTTTAAATCGTGCGTGTATTTCTTTATATTATCGTCCGAAAGAGAACCGTAAATCAAATCGAATCCGACTCTGAAAATTTTATTGTCATGCTTAATCAGAGCCGTTTCGTAATTACAATCGGGGATAAAATAAAGCTCGCCCGCCGATTTTATATTTTCGATTAAATTATCGGGATTTTCCGATACGAATTCGTACTTTAAAGTCTCCCTGTCCGTTTCAAAAACCGTCTCGACGTCGTTAAGTCCGAGCCTGTCGATAAATTTGAACATTTCCAGCGACGCAAGTATGCTCTTGACCTTCGTTTTATCCATACCGGACGATATATAATCGTTAATGTCCGTATCTACGGGAGCCTCAACGCTTATCGTGCCGAGCGTTCTGCTTATAAACGCGTTATCGCGGTCATGCTCAAGCTTTTTACGCACGGAGTCGGTTACCCGTATCGTATCGAGATTATCGTATATATAATCTATATCGCCGAATTTTGATATAAGGTCGGTCGCGCCCTTTTCGCCGATTCCGGACACTCCCGGGATATTGTCGGACGAATCGCCCATCAGAGCCTTGACCTCGATTAACTTTTTAGGTTCTACTCCCTTTTCATCTTTGATTCTTGCGGGATCGTATTCTATATACTGCGTTTTGCCCATTTTCGACGAGGCGAGAACGACGTGAACATTGTCCGTTACGAGCTGTAACGAATCGCGGTCGCCGGTTGCGATATAACACATATCGTTTTTCGGACACTTATCGGCTATCGTACCGAGAATATCGTCGGCCTCCCAGCCCTCGCACTCGACGAGTCTGTAACCCATTGCGCGAAGCAGCTCCTTGAGCACGGGCATCTGCTCGGCAAGCTCGTCCGGCATGCCCTTTCTGTTGCCCTTGTACAGCGCGTACATCTTATGTCTGAACGTAGGAGCCTTTAAATCGAACGCAATCGCAACCGAATCGGGCGCATACTCATGTTCAAGAGAAAAAAGAATACTTAAAAATCCGTATATTCCGTTTGTAAATTTGCCGTCCTTAGTCGTAAGCAGTTTAATACCGTAAAACGCGCGGTTTAAAATACTGTTTCCGTCGATAACAAGGATCTTCATTTTATCAGTCCTTTTATACACATATAAAGTAAGTATATCATATTATAATGAATTTGTAACCGATTTTTTTAAATTTACCGTATGAAAATCAAAAAAAATATGTTATTCTATATATCGGTGATTGAATTTGAAGATAAAAAACGTCGAAATTAACGGCTATGCGGCACTGGCTCCGATGGCGGGAGCCGCCGACAAAGCGTTCAGGGAGATGTGCAAATCGTACGGTGCGGCATATACCGTCAGCGAAATGGTCAGCGCAAAGGGCGTGAGCATGGGCGACAGAAAATCGGCTTCCCTGATGTCTGTCTCGGACACCGAACACCCGTGCGCCGTGCAGATATTCGGAACCGACCCCGAAATCATGGCAAAATCCGCCGTCGAAGCGTTAAATTATAACCCCGATATAATAGATATAAATATGGGCTGTCCCGCGCCTAAAATAATAAAGGGCGGAGCGGGCAGCGCACTTATGAAAAATCCCGAGCTTGCGGGAAAAATCATCAAATCCGTAAGCGAGGCTGTAGAAATTCCCGTCACGGTCAAGATAAGAACCGGATGGGACTCGGACAATATAAACGCGGTCGATATGGCTTTGATTGCAGAGGAAAACGGCGCGGCGGCGATAACCGTTCACGGCAGAACAAAGGAGCAGATGTACGCCCCGGGAATCGACATCGAAACGATAAGCAAAGTTAAACAGAGCGTTAAAATTCCCGTCATAGCAAACGGCGACATTGACTCGGTTCAGTCGGCGGCGCTGATGTACGAAAAAACCGGGTGCGACCTTATAATGGTAGGCAGGGGCGCGCTCGGCAGACCGTGGATTTTTTCGCAGATAAACGCATATTTAAGCGAATGCAGAGTTCTCCCGGACCCGCCCGTAACGGAACGCATGCTCGTTATGTTACGTCACGTCGAAAAAATATGTGCTTATTCGGGCGAACGCATAGGTCTCAGAGAAGCGAGAAAGCACGCGCTGTGGTATACAAAGGGCATACGCGGAGCCGCCGAATACCGCAGACAGCTTTCGACGATACAAACGCTTGACGAATTAAAGTCCATAGCTTTTTTAATAGCCGCCGAAAATCAATAAAGAGACTGAAATTAAAAAAATTTAAAAAAACACTTGCATTTATTTTAGTTTTCTGCTAATATAGTTTAGCAATTATAGAAGTATTACGGCAAGGAGGTGCGTACCATGGCAAAGTGTGATATCTGCGGTAAGGAAGTTGCTTTCGGCATTAAGGTTTCCCATTCTCACAGAAGATCAAACAGAACCTGGAAGCCCAATGTAATGAAAGTTAAGGCTATTGTCAACGGCACTCCTAAGAGAGTTCATGTTTGCAGCCGTTGCCTTCGTTCCGGTAAGGTTACGAGAGCAGTCTGATTTACGATTTTGATTCTTACAAAAAACGCTCCGATTTTTTCGGGGCTATTTTGTTATAGCAAAAGAGAGTCGAACTCATAAGGTTTATATCCACCCTCTTTCCGCTTCG
>UQQT01000063.1 GCA_900543395.1 uncultured Oscillospiraceae bacterium
TGTCTTCGTATAATTTGATTTCCATGCTATCATTTTTCCTCCTTCATATAGGTAATCCGGACATCTCTCCAACTGTTCTCACGAAGTCCCGGAAATTCATATCGCTCGAGACAGCAAACAAACCGTCTCCACATGCACAGTTCGCGGGAAGAGGTCTGCGGGGGTTGCTTCGACTGTCTCATATCCGAGAGAGTCGAACACGGCGCAGTCTCTTGCAAGCGTTGCATGATCGCACGAGACGTACACGATTCTGTCGGGATTCATTTTTACGACAGTTTCGATAAGCTCCCTCGAGCATCCCTTTCTCGGCGGGTCGAGAATGACGACGTCGGGCTTCAGATTCTCCTTTTCAAGTGTTTTTGCGGCGGCGGCCGCGTCGGCGCATATAAACCGAGCGTTCTTTATCCCGTTTATTTCGGCGTTCGTTTTAGCGTTTTCGACAGCCTCGGGGATAAGCTCCGCGCCTATCACTTCTTTAACCTTGTCCGCCATTGAAAGACCTATCGTGCCGGCTCCGCAGTATAAATCGAGCAGAATAGTATCGGGCGTGAGTCGCGCGTATTCGGCGGCTTTTTTATATAAAAGCTCCGCCATTGTTCTGTTGACCTGATAGAATGCGAGCGGTGAAATTCTGATTTTGACAGAGCACAGGACGTCCTCGATATATTCGCGTCCCCATATACATTCGCATTTGCAGGACATAATAACGTTCGTTCTGTCGGTGTTATAATCAACACAGATTCCGACGATATTGTTGTCCGACTTTAAAAGCTCTGTTATCAATTCGTCCTTTTTCGGGACTTTTTTTGCGTTGACTACAACCGTTACGACAATCTCGCCGGTCGCGAACGCTTTTCTTATATAAATGTGGCGTATGACTCCGCTGTGAGTGTTCTCGTCGTAGACGGGAATCGAGTATTTAGTTATCCATGTTCTGAACGCGGAAGTAATATCCGAAAATTCCTCGGGCTGTAATTTGCAGTCGGGGCAGTCTGCGACTCTGTGGGAAAACGGCGCGAAAAATCCGATTTCCAGTCTGCCGTTATTCATTCCGACGGGATACTGCGCCTTGTTTCTGTATCTTGAACACGATTCGGCGGGAATTATCGGTTTTACCGTAACGTCAAGAGAGCCGATCCTTTTAAAAGAATCGGCGACATTTTGTTCCTTTACGCTACATTCGGACTCATACGAAATATGCCTGTAAGAACAGCCTCCGCACCTTGAATAAACGGGGCAGTCCGGCTCGATTCTGTCGGGCGAGGGGGTTATAATCTTCGTAAGCTTGCCGACGGCGTAGTTCTTTTTCGCTTTTATAATATGACATTCGATCTCGTCTCCGACTGCGGTCGAGGAGACGAAAACGGCCTGTCCGCCGTACCGACCGACTCCGCTTCCCTCATTCGTCAGAGCCGTTATCGTAAGACGTATATCCTGATTTTTATTGAGCATAATTAAAACGTTTTAACAAGTTCTTTAAGATATTCTTTGAATTTTTCTCCGATTTCGGGGTGTTCAAGTGCGACCTCGCAGTTCGCCTGCATAATACCGAGCTTGTCGCCCATGTCGTACCGTCTGCCGATAAAATCGACTGCGGTAAGCCCCTTTTCACGCGCCATCACTGTCATCGAATCGGTATAAAGCACCTCGCCGAGAGTCGGACTGACAGGCGTTTTCTCTATGTATTCGAATATTTCGGGCGTGAGCAGATTTCTGCCGAGAATCGAATAATACGACAGAATCTCGTTTTCTTTCGGCTTTTCGATAATATTCGATACATTCATAACGTTGTCCTCAAGGGGCGTTACGTCAAGCGTACAGTATTTCATAACCTGCTCCTTCGGACATTTATGAACGCCGACGGTACATTTGCCGTATTTATTAAATGTGTCGATAAGCTGTTTCGTGACGGGGTACTCATTATTTATAATGATATCGTCTCCGTACAGCACCGCGAACGGGTCGGAGCCGACGAACGACTTTGCCGTATGAATGGCGTGAGCGAGTCCGCGCGTCTCCTTCTGACGTATATAATAAATATTCGCAAGGCTCGCGGGTTTTAATATGGATTCGTAAAGCTCCTCCTTGCCCTTTTTTCCTCTGAGATTCGCTTCAAGCTCGAACGAGTGGTCGAAATGATCCTCAATAACCTCTTTACCGCGGTTTGTAATTATAAGAATATCGGTGATTCCCGACTCCGCCGCCTCCTCGACGAGGTACTGAATCGCGGGCTTGTCGACGATATTGAGCATTTCCTTGGGAATTGATTTCGACGCGGGGAGAACGCGGGTTCCGAGTCCCGCGGCGGGAATGACTGCTTTTGTGACTTTCATTTTAATACCCTGTCTTTCTCAAAATCTCAAAATTACCGAAATAAAAGATTGTATCATAAACGGAAACAAGACGTTCAGCGCGCTCGTTCCTCCGTTATGCCTTAAAACAAAGTGATACGTATTGTCGTCGACGGCGACCGTCCGCAGATTTTTAATGTCCCTGACCGCCTTGCGTTTATAGAAATCGTTGCCTTTTATACCCAATACGATTCCGAATCCGATATACAGCAGTATGCTTGAAGCGGTCGAAGCTAAAAAAACATCCGAAGTCGTGACCGCCATTCCCTTTTGC
Organism: uncultured Oscillospiraceae bacterium; assembly: GCA_900543395.1. Lineage (GTDB taxonomy): Bacteria > Bacillota > Clostridia > Oscillospirales > Acutalibacteraceae > CALACW01. Next base: position 2,626 of record UQQT01000063.1, read on the forward strand.
CTGAGTTCCTCGTCGGAAAGATTGCTTTCGTTTCCCTGCTGAATTTTTACGTAAATGTCGGCAAGCTCGACAGCCGCCTGTTCGTACGCCTGCCATTTATCGGGCGCATATTTCCGAAACGCAAGGTCGACTCCCTGCGAGAGTATGAACTGCAAAGCGATCAAAAGCACCGTAGCGATACAGCCGATCTTGACCATTTTTCTGTAAAAGAGCCAGTAAATCGAAAAAATCGCCGAGCTCCAGTTCCATTTATGCTTTTTACCGCCGTTCTGAATTTCGAGAAACGACGCGATATATTTATCCGAATTCGTCTGAATGTACTCGCCCATCTCCGAAACGGGAATGTCCTCAACCTTAGCGTCGCCGAAAAGGGCTTTCGCAGAGTCGGCGTAAGGATTGTTATACGAATACGTTTTCTGTCCGCCCGCGGCAAACGGCGGATATCCGTTCTGATTAAAACGCGGGTCGTTCTGATTATTTTGATTTCCGTAAGGATCGGTCTGCTGTTCGCTGCGGTTACCGCCGTGATTTACAAGGGGCATTTTGCACCGCGCGCAGTTCGTCTCGCCGACGGGGTTGGGAAGTCCGCACCTCGGACATATAAGCACCTCGGCATTTCTCTCGTTTGCGTTTTCATCTTCCTTATCAACCGCGGGAGCCTGCCAGACAAAGCCGTCTGCGTGCTTATCCTCGTTTGCACAGTGACCGAGCGAATTATAGCAATCGCGGTGGTGGGGCGTTCCGCATATCGGACAGACGACAACATCGTCGGATTCTTTGAATTTATTGTGACAGACAGGACATTCATATCCCGTATAGAACATTTTATTTCCCTCCGTTAATATACAATTAATCTATTTTATTATATACCGATATTATCCCGAATTCAAGTACGGATATTTTTATTTGACAATATGATATGATTTTATTATAATATAAAATGATTGACTATGATTTAAAATAAGAGAGGAATATTTATGCTGCAGTATGAAGAACTGAGATTAAGCCTTCTTAAATGCAAAGAGCCTATCGGCGAGCTTGCCGACGCGCTCGGTCTCGGTAAAATGAAAGAGGAAATCGCGGAGCTTGAGGAGAGAGCCGCTTCCGACGGATTCTGGAACGATCTCGAAAAATCACAGCAGATAGTTCAGAGAACGAGTATGCTTAAAAAGAAGGTTGAAGCTTACGAGGGACTCGTTAACGATTACGAGGACACGCTCGCGCTTATAGAAATGGCGGACGAGGAGGGCGACGACTCCATGACCGACGAGTGCGCCGAGAGCGTTCAGAGAGTAAAGGACGAGCTTGACAGACAGACTCTCGACACACTCCTTATCGGAGAATACGATTCAAAGAACGCAATTCTTACGTTCCATGCGGGCGAGGGCGGAACCGAGGCGCAGGACTGGGCGATGATGCTTTTCAGAATGTATCACCGCTGGGGCGAGAGGCACGGCTTTAAGACCACGACTCTTGATTACCTCGACGGCGACGAGGCCGGAATCAAGTCCGCGACGATTTTAATAGAGGGCGATAACGCTTACGGATATTTAAAAAGCGAAATGGGCGTTCACCGTCTTGTCAGAATTTCGCCGTTCGACGCTTCGGGCAGGAGACATACGTCGTTCGCTTCGGTCGAGGTCATGCCCGAGATTGACGACACCATAGAGGTTGAGATCAAGCCCGAGGATATCAAGATGGACGTTTACCGCGCCAGCGGTGCCGGCGGACAGAAGGTTAACAAAACCTCGTCGGCGGTTCGTCTTACGCATATCCCGACGGGTATCGTCGTTTCGTGCCAGGTCGAGCGTTCGCAGTATCAGAATAAGGACGTCGCGATGAATATGCTTAAATCAAAGCTTATCGAAATCAAGGAGCGTGAGCACCTTGACAAAATCGACGACATCAAGGGCGAGCAGAGAGAAATCGCATGGGGAAGTCAGATTCGTTCGTACGTTTTCATGCCCTACACTCTTGCAAAGGATACGAGAACGGGATTTTCGAATTCGAATATCAACGCCGTTATGGACGGAGATATCGACGGATTTATCAATGCGTATCTGAAAATGCAGTCGCAGGAAAAATTAGCCGCAGAAAATAATCAATAACACGACGGGGATGTTAAAACCGCCCGGATCGCAAAAAACTTTAAAAACTGTTTGTTTTTTTCCTATCCCCTATTAAGATATTAATAAAATCAAGCCTCCGCTTCATACCGAAACGGAGGCTTAATTTATATTTTTTATGCGTTTTTGATCATTTGTTTTATCAAATCAAAACGGAGTGAAGAATCTGTCGAATACGTTATATCCGAGCGCGACCTTCTTAAACAGCCAGATAAACGGGTTGAATCTGAAGAATATCCAGTCGACGACGGTTACGAGCTTTCTTAACTTTGTCGAAATATCGTTCGTTGCGGGAACCTCTACGCTCTCGAATTCCTCGCCCTCAACATTGAGAACGAACGGCTGAGAATAGCAGATTCCGTTTTCGCCCGTAATGTAAAATCTTACGTAAAGATAAGGTTCATCAAGAAGCTCTGCCGAATGAAGGTCGAGCGTTGCGGTGCCGTCTATTGCTTCTCTTAAAATAACGTTGCCGTTTGAAACGAACGTTATCGTGTCGCAGTTTACACCCGATACGGTGATGGTGTCGTTGTCCTGATCGACCTCGACTCCCGTTACCATGGGGGTGTTGTTGAGCTTCCAAAGCTCCTCGTCATAAACCTTCTGCTCGTCAAATCCGGGCATTTCGGGCATGCCGTTAAGCTCAACGCCGTTCGAATAGTGCGAAACCGCAAAGCACGTGCCGTTTTCCATAGCGGTGCGGAGTGCGCCGGTCGTAAGCTCGGGAGCCATAACCATTGTGTACGCGTCGTTTATCGATCTGTCGTTATGAGAATCAGAGAAGCTGAACGCCCACGGTACAACGCCGTTGGGAATAGTTTTCTGAAGAATCTGGTCATAGAGAATTCTGTCGCAGCGGGTGTGTGCGTCGGTTGCGGAGTTGATGCCCATACCTACGCTCGAACCCGCGTTGTCAAGGAAAAGACGTGCAAACTTAGTCGGGTAATAGTCGTCTGTCTTCTGTCCGACATGGTCAGCCGAATCCTTATCGGTATAAACGTACTCGCCGACGTGCGAGAGCATGGATATACCGCCCGCCTTTTTAACGCCTGCGGAGGGAGTCTCATAGTCGCCGAAAACGCCCGCGAGTCCCTGACCGTAGTCGCTGTAATATCCGGTAAGGTGGCAGTCCGCAATGGGCGTTGCCATATTAAGTTCAATGCCCTGCGGAATGTCTATCATTCCGTTGTTATGGGTTCTTGTCCCGGAAGCCGCCGTGCCGGTGAGGTACGACTGATATTCGTCCGCCGTCAGCGGAACAATGGGAGCCATTTTCGTACGCTCTTTCTTGACAAAACGAATAAGCGGAACAAGCTCCGGAACGGTATCCCATCCCTTGTTTATCGTGCCGTGGTCTGTGACCGCAACCATGTCATAGTCGTAATCGTAGTGAGCCTGCACGACCTCCTTTATTGTCATGTAGCCGTCGGACGCGGTAGTCTGGCAGTGGGGCTGGAATTTGTACGAGCCCCATTCATCCCAGTTAACCTCGGCGTACGGGTCTGTGATAATGTAATTCTTCTCACCCTCGGCGGACACGCAGAAAACGAACATCTGCGTAAGCATGAGAGCTGTCAGAAGCACGGAAATAAATTTTTTCATGCCGATATACCTCCTGTAAAACGCTTGTATATATAATACTATACATATAATCGAGCAAAAGGTCAAGTATTTTGTGGCAATTGTTAAAAAACAATTTGTCTTGAAGCGAATATCGACAGAATTGATTAAATTCTGTCAAGCTCATTAAGCACTTCCGGATTTTTATTGATATTAATCTCCTTAAATCCGTCGTCCTTATCATAATAAAAGCAGTCTCCGTCCTCGTTTCCGCAGACGGTATAGTATTTTCCGTCGACATAGCAGAAGCCCGCGCCGTTGTCCATCGCGATACCGGAAAGTGAGCCCGATTTAATTGCCTCCCTAAACGTCTGCCAGTTTTCGCTCTGATAGTGAGGACAGCTCGTAAACGGAATGAGTCCGAGGCAGTCGTAAAACATGAAGCTTCCGTTTTCTCCGCAGTCGTCGTAGCCCTGCTTAAACCAGCACATCGCGCCCGAGGAAAGTCCGCACATAACCTTGCCGTCGGCGTACGCTTTCTTTAAATATTTATCCGCGCCCGACGTATGCCATGTGTCCATTAAAAATTTGAGATTTCCCCCGCCGACGTAGATTATGTCGGCTTTGTTTATTTTCCCGGCGATAACGGATTCGGTCACGTCGGGATGAGTCAGGTAAAGTATATCGATATCATTGCAGCCGCGCGCCTTGAAATTATCCATAACAACATCGTCACCGCCGATATCGTCGAATCCTGCTGTCGGAACAAAGAGGAAATCGGGATTTTTTTTGCCCGAAAGCGAAACTATATGCTCGGCGACGTTCGTCATTTCGCCGTTGTCGTATCTGCCCCCGCCGAGGGCGACTATTTTACCCATAAAAAATTCCTCCGAATTCAAAAATCGGTTAATATCTTATCATGAATTTGTTTTTTTATCAATAAATTCGTGAAAAAATAAAAAAGTGTGTAAAATACAGTCTTAAAAGTGCGAAAAACGTGTAAAAGAGGTATTAAAAACTTCGGAAAAATGTGTAAAATACATGGCGTAATATTAAGAAAAACGTGTAAAAGACATCTTGAAAACATAAAAAAAACGTGTTAATATGTTTATAGCAAAAGAAAGCCGAACCCCATAAGCCCAAAACGGTTTTCCCTTGAAATACGGCAGTATTCCTGCGAAAAAGAACCGTCCCCATAGACGCAATCCGCTGTATTTTGGG
>UQQT01000064.1 GCA_900543395.1 uncultured Oscillospiraceae bacterium
GATATAACAAAACATAACGTGTCTTTAAGGCGTGGTTCAGGTGCTTTATCGACAGCCTGTCTGCGTTCTCGCTCCTTGTTAAACACAGTCATACTTGCAATCAGATGTAAACTTTTAGACGTTACAGAGTACAAGGGATATAAAAATGCCCGGACCGCAAAAAGCTGTTATTGTTTTTTTAGGTACGCTTTTTGCTATGAACAATCCTCACCCTCGACGTATAAACATACGCTTCGGCTGATTCATTCCGAACATTTTTTCCTATTCCCTTTAAAGATAATAGCATGAGACTAACGTGTTTGTGAATAATAACAATGCGTCGGCAATATGAAATTGCGGTTTTCCGAGGGCAAAATCATACTTTAAAATTTTCTGCCTTTACCCCGGGAAGACAATGTCTTTCCCTGCATGATTTGTTTACGCTTCAATGTAATAAATTATTGTTTGCTGTATTTCTTCGGTGTAATTCCGAATTCGTCCGAAAAGGCTTTTGCGAATTTTGACGCGTTTGTATACCCTACGCACAGCGCGGCGTCGAGTATGCTCATGTCCGTTTTCTTTAAAAGCGACGCGGCTTTTTTCATTCTGAGCGTACGCACGTATGACGAAAACGACGTTGAAAATACCGATTTGTACGCGTTTTTTATACCGGTGGGGGACGTGTTGAACATTGCCGACATTTTTTCGAGCGTAATATGCTCGTCCGCGTGGGAGTTTACATACGCGTTTATTTTACACGTAAGCTCTATCTGCGATTTTGAAACGGTATGGCTCACTTTTTCGCTTTTTAATATGTCGATTCGGCTTAAAAACAGGAACAGTTCGAGCGTTTTTACCTTGAAATAACCCATTTTTATGTTCTCGTCGACATTATAAATTTCCGAGAATATATGCGCCGTGTTTTCGTCCGAACGGGCGATATAGCCGGTTTGGAATTTTTTATAAAGATTTTCGGGATTCACGTTTACGTCCTCAAGAAAGCATGACAGACATTTCGGAGTTTTTTTGATATCCGCCGTGACTTTTACGCCCGAATATCCGCCCGACGGGAAATATACCGCGCCCGAAATCGGAGGCCCTGCGTACATATCTCCCGCGCAGAGATAAATAAATCCGTCGTCCGTTAAAAACTCCGCTCTCCCGGATTTACAGTGCCGGATCTCCAAAATTCTGCCCTCGTCCGCAGGCTCAAACGTGTTCGATTCGTCCTCGAACGTAAGCGTTATTCCGTTGAAAACGCGGGTTAAACTAAGATTTTCCATATTCTTATTCTTCAAACCTTACGACGGTGTAATCCTCGTCCTCGACAGCTTTTTTCATTGCTTCTTTATCGACTTCGGACGAGAGTATTACTTTCGCCGTGCCGTTTTCGTGACTTGCCTCGGCCGATTTTACGCCGTCAATGCTTTCGAGTGCCTTTTTAACTGTCGCCTCGCAGTGAGCGCACATCATGCCTTCAATATAAATCGTAACGGTTTTTTCTTTGCCGTTCGAATTATTTGATACCGTAACGGGTTTCGGCTCGTTTTTGTTTTTAATCTTTCTGTCATGTGACGGGTCGTTTATTTTCTTTAAATTCAGTCTTAATGCGTTCGTTACGACGCAGAAGCTCGAAAGGCTCATTGCCGCGGCTCCTATCATCGGGTTGAGCGTAAGTCCGAATGCGGCGAAACAGCCTGCGGCGACAGGAATTCCGATGACGTTATATATAAACGCCCAGAACAGATTTTCGCGTATATTCGTAAGCGCCGCCCTGCTCAGCCGAAGTGCCGCCGGTACGTCGGTCAGACGGCTTTTCATTAAAACCACGTCCGCCGCGTCGATTGCGACATCCGTTCCCGCGCCTATCGCTATGCCCATATCCGCGACGGTAAGGGCGGGCGCGTCGTTTATTCCGTCGCCGACCATGGCGGTCTTGCCCTGTTTTTTAAGCTCGTTTATAACGTTCGCCTTGCCGTCCGGAAGAACCCCGGCGACAACCTCGTCGATTCCTGCCTGTCTGCCTATCGCCTTAGCCGTTGATTCGTTGTCTCCCGTGAGCATTACGACTCTGACTCCCATATTTTTAAGCTGTTTTACCGCCTCACGGCTTTCGGGCTTTATTTCGTCCGCGACGGCTATTATGCCGGTAAGCCTTCCGTTTTCTGCAAACAGCATGGGCGTTTTGCCCTCGTTTGCAAGACTTAACGCTTTTTTCTCCGCTTCTTTTGAAACGTCTGCGTGTTCCTTTATGAATTTAAGACTTCCGCCGAGTAACGTTCTGCCGTTTGACACAGCCGAAAGTCCGCTGCCCGAGAGAGCTTTGAAATCGCTTGTTTCGAATTCGGAAACGCCTGACACGTCTCCCTTTTTAACAATCGCTTTTGCAAGCGGGTGTTCGCTTTTTCTTTCGAGCGAATACGCCGAGGTGAGAAATTCTTTTTCGTTAAGTCCGTCTGCCGGAATTATATCCGTAACGACAGGCTCGCCGACGGTTACCGTGCCTGTTTTGTCGAGCGCGACGATATTTATTTTGCCCGTCTCTTCAAGCGAAACAGCGGTTTTGAAGAGTATTCCGTTCTTTGCGCCGAGTCCGCTGCCGACCATGATCGCGACGGGCGTTGCGAGTCCGAGCGCGCACGGACAGCTTATGACGAGTACGGAGATTCCGCGCGCCAATGCAAACGGAAATTCGCGTCCGATTAAAAGCCATACTATTGTCGTAATGACCGCAATTGTTATGACAGCCGGTACGAAAACGCCCGAGACTTTATCGGCGATTTTTGCAATCGGCGCCTTTGTAGCCGCCGCGTCGGATACTGTTTTTATAATTTTTGAAAGCGCGGTGTCCTCGCCTACGCGTTCGGCACGGCATTTTAAAAATCCCGACCGGTTGACCGTAGCGGCGGAGACCTCATCCCCCTCCGCCTTATCGACGGGAACGCTCTCGCCCGTCAGAGCCGATTCGTTTACCGCACTGCTTCCGTCGAGCACTATTCCGTCGACGGGTATGCTCTCGCCGGGGCGGACGACGAATATGTCGCCTTTTTTAACCTGTGAAATCGGAACGGTTTTTTCTTCTCCGTCCTTTATAATAACCGCAGTCTGCGGGGCGAGCTTCATAAGACTTTTGAGTGCGTCGGTCGTCTTGCCCTTAGACCTCGCTTCAAGCGTTTTTCCGACGGTGATAAGAGTCAGAATCATCGCCGCGGACTCGAAATAGAACTCGTCCATGTATTTCATGACAAGCTCCGGATTGCCCGCCGTCTGCGCCGAGGTCATCTGAAACAGCGCGTAAACGCTCCATAAAAACGAAGCGGACGAGCCGAGCGCGACGAGCGTATCCATGTTCGGCGAGCGGTGAATCAAAGCCTTGAATCCGCTTATAAAGAATTTCTGATTTATAACCATGATAACCGCCGACAGCAGAAGCTGTACAAGCCCCATTGCGACGTGGTTGCCGTCAAAGAACGACGGGAGAGGCAAGCCCCACATCATGTGCCCCATTGAAAAATACATCAGTATTATAAGAAATACCGCCGAAGCGATAAGCCGTTTGATAAGACGCGGAGTCTCGGTATCTTTAAGCCCGTCGGGCTGTGAAGCCGTATCTTTTTCTTCTCCCTTGAGCGAAGCTGCGTAGCCGGCTTTCTTCACCGCGTCGATAACCGCCGAAGAGTCCGCCGTACCCTCGACGCCCATTGAATTCGTCAAAAGACTGACCGCGCACGAAGTTACTCCGTCCACGCCGTTTACAGCCTTTTCGACCCTCGCGGCACATGCGGCACAGCTCATGCCCGTGACGTTATATTGCGTTGCCATTTAAAACACCTCGATGATGAGTTAGCAGAAACTAATTGATTTCTCAATATTTATATTAGGATAAAAAATACATTTTGTCAATGCATAGAATTTATATATGTTTTATTTAAATGAATTCTTTTTCATTTGAATTACATAAAAAACCGAGCCGATTCATATTTATAAATGGAATAAACTGCGCCGTCCGATTTACGTTTAAAACAGTACCGTCAGGGAAAAATCACATGGTACGGATGGAGGAAAAGGAATATGAAAAGACCCGATTTTTTAAACGGAATAAAGGCATTTATATCCTCGTTTAACTCACACGGCGAAGAGAAAAAAGAGAAAATTAATATGCCCGTAAAGTCCGAAACGGAGCGTTTTAAGCCGTTTTGTATCGATAATGGTGTCGATACGCTTAAAAAACTTAAAATTGCGCTTATCGCCGATTCGTTTACGTATCAGGCTTTTTCGTACGAATGTAATGTCTGCGAGCTTACTTCGTCTAACTGGAAGGAAGAAATCGAAAGCTTCGCTCCTCACCTCCTGTTTATCGAATCGGCGTGGAGGGGAAAGGACTCGTCGTGGTTTAGGAAGATAGACAGGTACAGTGCGGAGATAAACGATTTATGTCTTTACTGCAAAAGGAAAAAAATTCCCGTTGTGTTCTGGAATAAAGAAGACCCCGTTTATACCGACAGTTTTATGATAACCGCTTCTTACGCGGATTATGTGTTTACGACCGACACCGACTGCATAAGCGAGTATAAGACGCGTCTTAATCACGGCAGGGTTTATCATCTGCATTTTGCCGCTCAGCCTGCCGTGCATAACCCGATAGAAAAATACGACCGCAAGCCTAAATTCTGTTTTGCGGGCGCGTATTATCACAAATACGAATCGCGTTCGCGCGTTTTTGATTCGTTCGCGGACGTGTTCAAAATCGGCGGAGGCTTCGACATATACGACAGAAATTATAAATCGGCTCTGCCCGAACACCGTTTCCCGAAAAAATACGACGGCGATATCGTCGGAAAACTGTCCCCGGACAAAATCGATATAGCGTACAAGGGATATATGTGCGGGGTCAATATGAATTCGATAAGCTCGTCGCAGTCGATGTTCGCCCGCAGAGTTTTCGAAATGCTCGCCTCGAATACCGTCACGGTCGGCAATTATTCGAGAGGTCTTGTAAATTATTTCGGCGAACTGACAATCTGCACGGACAGTGCCGAATTCATGGTTTCGAATTTAAAAAAATACGTATCGTCCCCGGAGGTTTACAGAAAATACAGGCTCGCGGGACTCAGAGCCGTTTTGAGCGAACATCTTTACGAGGACAGGCTTTCGTACGTGTGCGAAAAGGTTTTTAATAAGAGTCTTAAAAAAGAAAGCGAAACGGTAACGGTATATTCGAACGTAAAAAATTCGGACGAAGCCGATCGGGTCAACCGGATGTTTGAACGACAGAGCTATAAAAACAAACGGCTTGTATTTATTTCGAACGACGGAAAAATCAATACGGATAAAACGGACGGTTTTTCGGCGTATTTCTGCCCCGGCGACTATTACGGAGAAAACTATCTGCTCGATTTAATGCTGACTCTTCGCTATTATCCCGCCAACGGAGTCGGCAAGGGGACGTATTATTCGTGCGAAAACGGGGAAATCAGACTGAAAACGGACGGTAAATCGTATTTTTATATAAAGAAGATTACGCTTCGGCGAAGCGTTGTAAAGTCGAATCTGCTCTTAAATTCCGATATAGGCGAAAATTTTGAAATCGAATGCGGGGGACTGTTTTCTTCAGACGAATTCAATTACTGCGAAAATTTCCTTTATGACGAGTGCCGGGAGTGCGACGATATTTTTATCCCCGATAAGGGTATCGAATTTAATAAAATAATCGGGTTCTCGGAACATATAAAGCCTGTGCTTCCCGACCCGGACGCACTCGATTTTGACCTTTCTTCCCTCCCGTCCGCACAGACGGGGGGAGGACGCGTGAGTCTTTTTCCCGAGGGCAGGAACCTTGTTATAAGCAGTACGCTCAACGAGAATTCGCACGACTACGTTTATATTAAGAAAACCCGTTTCGAGGCTCGGAAATATCTTTTCGACGGCGTTCTTCCCGTGTTTTTTGCGGGCGGGGGAAACCTCGATCTTATATGCGTCGTCGTGTGCTTTGATTCGTCGGGCGAAAAGACGGGCGCGCTCTTTCCTCATCTTAACAGGTACGAAAAACTGACGCTGCCCGATTCGACGGTACTGTGCGAAATCGGTTTTCGTCCCAAAGGCCCCGGCAGGGCGGAAATTACGAAAATAACCGTCGGAGGCAGGAACGTAAACGACATAAACGTAAATCTTATCCCGCGTTCGGATTCGCTCGTTATATGCCGGGGCTACCCGTCGTATTCGGATATATATAAATATATGTTCGTGCATACGAGAGTCAAGGGAATGAAGAACAGGGGGGTCGTTTTGGATACTGCGGTCGTGTCGGATATTAAGAAAACCTCGTATAGGGAATACGACGGCATAAACGTGTGCGAGACGAACTTCGAGGGACTCGAAAGTCTCGTAAAATCGGGGGTAAACCGCGTTTTCGTACACTTCATCGATTTATATATGTGGAACTCGCTCAAACCGCTTCTGCCGAATGTCGATACGTATATTTTCGCCCATGGAGCCGATATTCAGCCGTGGTACAGGCGAAGCTACAACTACGTGACAGCCGAGGAAATAAAGGAAGCTAAATTATCGTTCGAAAAAAAAGAGCGTATGTGGCGCGAGGTCTACGCGGAATCGTCGAGGCGGAATATTAAGTTTATATTTGTCTCAGAATATCTGAAGCGGACGGTAAGCGAGGATTACGGTTTCGAATTCGACGAAAAAAACAGTCTCGTAATCCACAACTGTATAGATACGGAATTGTTTTCATACGAAAAAAAGTCCGCAAGTCAGCGGTTTAATATATTGTCCGTAAAGTCGTTCGCCAACAAAAATTACGCCAACGACATTTCGGCAAAGGCTATAGCCGAGCTTTCGAAATATCCCGAATTTAAAAGGATGAAGTTCGATATTTACGGCGAGGGCGCACGGTTTAAAGAGGATACAAAATCGCTTAAGCGGTTTAAAAACGTGAATTTATGCGAGCGGTATCTTACGCCGGCGGAGATTGCAAAGGAGCACAAAACGCACGGGATATTTTTATGCACGACGAGAATGGACACGCAGGGCGTTTCGCGCGACGAGGCAATGTCGTCGGGGCTTGTGCCGGTTACAAACCTTGTCGCGGCAGTCGGAGAGTTTACGGACGAAACATGCGCCGTGCTTGCGGGAAACGAGGATTACAAAGGAATCGCACGCGGAATACTGCGGCTTGTCAGAAATCCCGCGCTGTTTCTTAAAATGTCCGAAAACGCGGCGAAAAGAGTAAGACGGCAAAGCTCGGCGGATATCGTGCTCGAAAGGGAAATAGGGCTGACCGGGGAAAAATAAAAAACGTGACCTGATTAAAAAATCGAGTCACGGCAGCTTGTCGAAAAAGTAGTTTTCGACAAGCTGTGAGACTGTCGAGAATGTGCCT
>UQQT01000065.1 GCA_900543395.1 uncultured Oscillospiraceae bacterium
AACAAAACATAACGTGTCTTTAAGGCGTGGTTCAGGTGCTTTATCGACAGTCTGAGCGGACGGCGATTTTTGCCGTCCGCATTTATATACATGCTGTTCATTTTTAGGTTAATCGTAAAGTCAAGTTTCATTTTAAACTAAAAATCATAAAAAGTTAGGTTAATCGTAAACTTCACTTTCGTTTTAACCTGAAAAAATTACAATTTGTCCCTGTTCTTTCGATTCCACGTACTGTGTTCTGTACTTTGCGGTCATTACCCCCGCACAGGTGAAAAAGACGAAGCTTAAAAACGCGGTTATCAAGGCGTATACGTACAGAATTCGTTTATACTCATTTTTCATTTATACAGTCCTCCAGCAGTTTGCCGAGCGCAGAAGCGACGTGATTTGCACTTCTGACGGCTTCTTCGAGAGTGTTCGCGTCCGTTCCGAATTCGAGCAGGAGAGAGTACGGGGTTACGTCCATGTTGTACTGCCTCCTTGCAAAAAATATCGGGCGCATGAGCGACGGAAAATCATTTTGAACGTACTTCTGCAAGGCGAGAGCGAACGCAAGATTTTCCTCCCAGTTCGGAAAGTTTGTAATCGAACCCTCCTCGCGCCCCGCTATAATCATGACCTGAGCCGACTTTTCGCCGTTTATGTTCACGGTCGGTTTGTACCGCTCGTTATTGTCTGCGTAAATCGCGTCACGGTGAACGTCGAGCGTCACTTTAATCGACGGATATTCTTTAAGATATTTTTTTACCGTCTCCAGCGAGCGGTCATACGCGCCCGAATACGACTTATCGTAAATATTTTCGTCGTGAATTACCGTAAATCCCATTTCGGTCAGAACGCTCGTCATTTCGCTGCCGACTCTGACCATATTAAGCGACGGGGCGGAGTTTCTGCTCTGCCATTTGTCGGAATAAACGCCGTTGTCCAGAAGCTTATAACACTCCGTCGTATGCGTGTGATAGATTAAAACGCTCGGCTTTGATTTATCCTCGATTTTCAGTGACGTAAAATTGTCAAGCATTTTTTCAAAGTCGGGTCTTTCTCCGTCCGTCGCGTTTTGAATTAAGATGTTTCCTATCGTATCGGTCGCTTTAGTTTCGGACATGTCCTTTTCGACGACCTTTCCCTTGTCGGGGTAAAGCCCCGCGTCGTAATCAGCCTGCGCTTTTTTGACAGCCTTTGATATGTCGGAATACGGGTCGTCCGGTTCATCGAGAACGCTGTCGTCTTTTTCGTCGCTAAGCTTTATATCCGGCTTCGGGTCAATTCGGTTCGAAATGTATTTTTCGATTTTTTCAATCCCGTCGTACGGCAATGCAAGGCAGACGGATATTTTTGTAAGAAGCCCGGGCGATTCTTTCGTATTTAATTCCGAACGCAGGATAAAAGCCGTCGTTAAAAACGAAACGATAACAAAAACGGAAATAAGAGCGTCGCGCCCGATTTTTTTCTTTTGATTCATTTCGTACGCCTCCCGCATATTCGCTCTATAAAAAAGAATATGCCGAAAACGCTTACCGCATAACCGCAAATCGGGGATAAAAACGCATTTTGCTACATAAGCGTGAGCATCTCCTGAGCGCAGATATTCGGCTGAAGCGCGCAGTTTATCGCAAGGGCAATGAGCTTTGCGCCCCGTTGGGATATCATATCGGCTTCCCTCGGACAGACTATCATATCGTAAATTTCGCTGTCGGATTCTTTTCCGCTCAGTTCGTCCGCTATGCTTTTTGCACTGATGACGGTCGGAATTCCAATAGAAATAACGGGAACTCCGATGGTTTTTTCGCTTATTTCGGAACGTCTGTTTCCGACTCCCGACCCCGGAGAAATGCCCGTCGTGCTTATCTGAACGGTACTCGCGAGTCTTGACAGCTTCATGGCGGCGAGCGCGTCGACTGCAATTACCGCCGATGGCTTTACCTTTTCGGTAAGTCCTTTTATAATTTCGGATGTCTCTATTCCGGTTTTTCCGAGAACTCCGGGCGTTACTGCGCACACGCTTCGAAGAAACGGCATGCCCATATCTTTTTTTAATTCTTCCGAAATATGGCGAGTCGCGAATATCATTGACGCACACATCGGACCGAGTGCGTCGGCTGTTATTTCGTCGTTGCCGAGTCCCGCCGTCAGCACGCATCCGTCTTTCGGCAGTACGTTTCGTATTTCCTCGATAAGTGCGGTCAGTCTGCCGTCGAGCAGCTGCGAATCATAAGAAAACGACGGAACCTCGACAGTTATATAACGCCCCATGGGCTTGCCTATGGCACGTTCGCCCTCTTTCGAAACGACCTTGATTTCGTTAACCCTCGCGTTTTCGTAATTTCTCGTTTCACTCTCGACTCCGTTTATTTTTTCCGTGCCTAAAAGACCGCGCCGTTCGAGCGCGATATCCGTTCGAAAATTCATAAAAATTCCTCCCTCTTATTATTTGCCCGAGGGATAAAAGATTATTTCATATTTTTTTAAAAAGTTATTGCAATTCGGACACTAAAGTGGTATTATAATAAACTGTATAAGACGAAGGAGGTGTCATAATGCCTAACATTAAATCAGCGAAAAAACGCGTACTTGTTAACAAGACAAAGGCAGCCCGCAATAAGTCTGCGAATTCTGCTCTTAAAACCGCGCTTAAGAAAGCTAATGTTGCTATCGATACTAACGCGGCAGACAAAGCAGACGCAGTTAAAGCCGCAGAGAAGAAGATTGACCAGGCAGTTGCTAAGGGACTTATCCATAAGAACAACGCTGCCCGTAAAAAATCTGCTCTTGCAGTAAAGCTTAATAAATCAAACGCTTGATAGTTTTCGGCGTTAGTTTTGCATTTATCAACGAAAGGATGGTTTCCAATGAAAAAATTACTTAAAGTTATCGCTATCATCTCCGCTATCGCAGGTGTAGCTGCCGCAATTTATCTTGCCGTTAAGAAATTCACGGAGAAGAAACAGCAGATTGGCAACAATGAGGAGAACTACGTTTCCTGCTCATGCTGTGACGAGGAGTTCATCTCCGAGACTGTGGCCTGATCTGATATCGCTTGAGTTGGTATATGAAATGTTAAAGCAGAGTTGTGCCTTTCGGCGTGACTCTTCTTTTTTATGATTAAGCAAGTAAGGAACCGCCCGAGGACATAACGCTCACGCGGTTTTTTTGTATTTGACTGCTTTTTTATATATACATAACTCTATTTTAAGCAAAAAAATTGAGTATTCACAGGTCAAATTCCTTATGAATACTCAATATGGTGCGGATGACGGGACTTGAACCCACATGAACTTGCATTCACTAGGACCTGAACCTAGCGCGTCTGCCAATTCCGCCACATCCGCATATACAATTCCGCCGTTGTTTAAACGGCAGAATTATTATACATTAGCCGCGGGGTTATGTCAAGACATAACCCCGTTTTTATTATGAAAAATAAATGCTTTGCCGATTTATTTAATTTGTTCCGGTATTTGATTAAATAAAATCATAACGGGAAAATCAGTATGTAACTTTAATCGTCTTGATTTCAAAGGGCTTGAATGAAAGCACATTTGAAACCGCGTCGGGAAGTACGGACTGAGTTTCCTCGAGCATATTTGTAATCTCCGTCTTTTTCGCCGAATTCAGAACGGTTACGTTCGCGTTGACCGCGGAGCCCTCCGCCTCGTACATTCTTACGATATATGCCTTTTCCGCGTCCTCGCAGGGCTTGACGGTTTCGACTATAACGTTCGGCGCGTCAACCGAAACGAGACTGTTAAGCTTGTATTCGCTCTCGGACTCGATTACGGGAACGTTTAATTCGTACGCGGGACGGATAACGTTTTCAGCCGAGAATCCGCCGTCGTGCGGGAGGAACGAGTAAACCGCTCTGTGAAGTCCGTCGTGATCGCCCTTATAGTCGGGACGGGTTCCGCCCTTGTGAAGCGAAAGTCTCATCTGACCGCCGTTTACGGAGATGCCGTACTTGCAGTCGTTGAGAATCGAAACGCCGAAGCGCGTCTCGGAGAGGTCGGTATACTTATGATTTACAAGCTCAAACTTAGCCTGCTCGACGGAATCGTTTCTCGTGGTCGGGCGTTTAACGCTGCCGAACTGAATTTCGAATCTTGCGTAGTCGTCGCATACGTTTGTGTCGAACGCCGTTTTAAGGAATCTGTGGTCGTCCTGCCAGTCCATTATCGTGTCAAATCTGACCTCCGCACTGTCTGCAAAGAATATCATGTCCTGCTTGACGGTCGATTTTGAACTGATTTTATATTCGTTTCTGATGATATAAGCCGATTCGCCGTCGGAAACGACCTCGGATGAAACGAGGTTTGATACATCCTCGAATTTAGGCTCAAGGTCTGCGTCGATATCCCAGTTGTCCCACGCGCTCGGAACGTCCTCAGCCATTATAAGGGTGTTGAAATTAAAGCCCTCTCCGCGGATTTCCCTGTTCTCTCGCCTGTCGATAAATGAACTTATGGTGCCGTTGGGCGCGAATTCGACCTTTGCAAACGGGGTTTCAAGTGACGAATCAACGCGCTTGAATGCGCTCTTATCTGAAATTTCGCCCTTTTTAAGCTTTAAGGTTACCGACGACATAGCGGGAACGGTTATTCCCGATACGATAAGCTTTTTATTGCCGTCGAGGTCTGTATAAATCTGCTGTTTATAATCGCCGTCGACGATATATCCCTCTTTATAATCAATGAATACAGGGTCGTTTCTGTCAAATGAAAGGGTATTCGTGAGTGTGATTACGCCGTCCTTTTTATTCTTCGAAACGCTTTCGGCAATATACGCTCTTGCCTTTGAGATAAGCTCGGTCGTCTGCGCTCTGCTTTCAACATGCGCTCTGTTAAGGCATGTTCCGGGCAGAATATCGTGGAACTGGTTGATTAAGAGCGTTTCATAAAGCGGGTTAACCTTTTCCTCGCTCGCGATACTGCCGGAGGAAACCGCGTCGTTTACGGTTATGATTTCAAGGTCTCTTAATGCAAGTTCGCTCTTTCTGTTGTTGCGTTTAATAGTGTGCTGATTCGTGAGCGTGCCTCTGTGCAGTTCGAGATAAAGCTCTCCGCGGTAGGTGTTGGGATTTACGCTTGTCGCTTCGAGATCCTTCATAAAGTTACCGACGGTCGTATTCTTAACCGTGCCGACCTCGCTTAAGCTTTCTGCGCGTCGAGCGAATTCTATCATCTCATACTGCGGTCCGCCGCCTCCGTCTCCGTAGCCGTAGGCGATAAGACGTTTATTATTAACGCTCTTCTGACATATCTGACCCTTCGTAGCCTCGATAATGTCCATAATCTCGGGGAAGAGATGCGTTCTGTTAAAGTGCGAGAATACCTTTGTGCCGTCGATACCCTGCCAGTAGAATGTATCATACGGGAATTTATTTGTATCGTTCCACGAAATTTTTGTTGTAAGGAAGTAGTCGACTCCGCATCCCTTCATAATCTG
Source organism: uncultured Oscillospiraceae bacterium (assembly GCA_900543395.1). Classification (GTDB taxonomy): domain Bacteria; phylum Bacillota; class Clostridia; order Oscillospirales; family Acutalibacteraceae; genus CALACW01. Next base: position 5,440 of record UQQT01000065.1, read on the forward strand.
CGGGATAGCCGCCGAATATCCGAACGTATCGGGAAGCCAGAAACAGTTTGATGTAAACGCGAAATACTTTCTCGTAAATCTCTGTCCCCAAAGGAACTGTCTGACCATTGATTCGCCCGAAGTTATGTTACAGTCGCACTCGACCCAAACTCCGCCGTTGGGCTCGTATCTGCCCTCGGCGACGGCTTTCTGAATTCTTTCAAAAAGCTCTGGGTAGTTGACTCTTAAAAAGTTCGAATGGCACGCCGAGCTCTGTATGAATTTGTACTCGGGGTACTGCTCCATGAGCGAGAGCTGGTTTGCATACGTTCTCGCGCACTTTTTAACGGTTTCTCCGACATGCCACAGCCATGCCGTGTCCATGTGCGAGTGACCGATTACATAAGATTCGGCGTCGGTTTCGCCCGCTTTTAAGCTTAAAACGGCTTTGAGGTCGGGTGCGCTCGCTCTGATTCCTTGCATGAAAGTTTCATGCTCGCAGTCAAACGGGAAGTAGTGAACTTTCTTATGAACCTCGAAAAGAGCGTTTACCGCTTTGCCGCGCATGAAGCTGTCCTCGGGGAGATATTTTGCGAGCTGATAAACGCTGATAAGGTCGAAATAGTAATCCTGTATTTCGTAATTCTTAACGCAGATATCCGCGCCGTCGTATTTATAATTGAAATCCTTTATCGGCGTGTCCTCGTTGGGCTGTGTGCCGGGCATATAATGTCCGCCGTACCACTCGATTGCGAGGTCGATTTTCTGTCCCGCCTTTGGGGTCATCGAAACGAGATCGCAGTAGTGATTGCCGTGCGCGGTATATGTTATTTTAGTCGCGAACGTACCGAAAACCTTGCCGTCGACCCAGAGCATAGCCTCGTAGCCCTGCATTTTGGGCTTAATATAGATAGGCTGTGAATCGAATGCTTTGTCAACTGTGTAACTGCCCTTGAACCAGCAGTATTTGTTCTCGCCGTACCACGTATCGCCCTTTTTTATTTCGGAAAAATTGCTGTCGCCGGGGATTGAATGATACTGTTTGTCGGTGACGAACGCCTTAAAATCGACCTCGCCGACCTTTTCAAAAATCATAGGCTCGAGAATGGCTGAAAATCTGTCGATTTTTGCGAGCATTCTCTCTATCTGCGGATTGTTTAACATTTTTTCACCTCATGAGAGTTTTTACCCGTTAATTATACATATTTATATATTTATTTTCAATATTATTTCTGAATAATTGTTGTACCGTCTGTATTATTATGATAAAATATAATACATGAATGTTTATGATTTTGATAACACGATATACGACGGCGAGAGTGCGCTCGATTTCTTTTTTGAATATGTTAAGGTAAATCCCGCGCTTGTCAAAATGATTCCGAAGGTTCTCCGCGCGCTGGCTTTGTACGCCGGGGGCAGGGTGACAATCGAGGACGCGATGAAAAAATACGCCCCGTATGTTAAAAAGTATTACTGCGAATATGATAAATGGGAAGAATTCACCGAGCGATTCTGGGATAAACGGATGGATAAAATCAAGCCGTTTTATAAGAAAATACAACGCGGTGACGACGTGATTCTGACCGCCTCGCCAGAGCTTACGATAGGCGAAATATGCAGCAGGCTCGGCATTGAAAATTATATCTGCTCGCATATCGATGACGAAACGGGGCAGATAACGCGCCTGTGCATGAGGGAGAATAAGATTAAATATTTCTATGAACGCTACCCTGACGCGGAAATCGAGAATTTCTATACCGATTCGATAAAAAACGACGGATTCTTCGCCGAAAAAGCGAAAAATGTTTACCTCGTTAAGGGAGACAAAATCACAAAAATCAAATAAAAAGAACGCGGGTCGGTTAAAAACCGATCCGCATCAGCTTGTCGAAAAAGTAGTTTTCGACAAGCTGTGAGACTGTCGAGAATGTGCC
>UQQT01000066.1 GCA_900543395.1 uncultured Oscillospiraceae bacterium
GAAACAAAATATAATTATCTTTTCGGCGTGGTTCAGGTACTTTATCGACAGTCTACGACGGTCACATGACCGCCGATATTTTTATTTATTTGTTGTTCCAAAAGAGGATTTTATCAAAATATCCTCTGCCTCCGACGGTGTCCATAATAACTCCGTCGAGCCATGTTACGAATTTATAGAACATTCTTTGGAACCACGACTGACCAGACGAGGACGAAGCCTTCGAGTAACCTACGTTTACGAGAGCCTGTCTCAGATCCGCCGTAACCTTATCCACAACGTCCTGTCCGCTGACGGTATCGGCATAAACAGCCTTTGCCGCGTCGTACGCCGTTTTAACCTCGGCAATCTGCTCGTCGGTGTACTTGCCGTCCTCATTCGCCATCATATTCTCGGCGTCGGGGAATACCCAGCGTTTAAGCTGTTTCGTATTTCTGGCAATGAGCCACTGTGAGAATTCGGGGTCGGAATTGATATCCTTAATCTCGCCCGTGAGGAGCTTACCGCACAGTCTTATTGCAACGTCGTTATAGCCGATCTCATGATGCTGATTCGTGAAGAACCAGGTAGTATCGGGTGAGAAGCAGGTTGAAGCGTCAACACTGCCGTCGGGAGAGGTATAAGCGTTCTCATAGCCGAGACTCTTGCCTGCCTTTGCCGTCGTCGCGCCGATAGAAGTCGAAACAACGGGGATAACCGCGTCGGAATTCGTCTTTGCCGTGCTTGCAACGATACCGAAGAAGTTGTATGTTCCGTCGAGGTACGTAAGTCCGTAGCCCGAAAGCGTGTAAACATCAACGCCCTGTGCTTTTACGGAAGCAAGGTTTGATTTGAGATTGACTCTCGCCTCCTGGAAAGCGTCGGTCTTTTCTCTTAATACGGCGTGATCGTCGTCGGAGAGATATCTGTCCGCGAGAGCCTCGTATCTGTCCGAGGGAACCATAGCCCACATCTGTGCGTCATTTATAAGAATAGTATCGAGTATGCCGTCCATTGCCGCGGTGAGAATCGCGTAAAGACAGGGCTTGGGGAGAAGTCTCAGAGCGATATTGATAAGGTGTCCGACGGCTCTGTCGCTTCCGTTAGCCTCCATAACCGCGGGAATGTAGTCATGATAGAGGAACGTATCGTCAAGATTCCAGTTTCTGCCGTAGAAGTCGCCGATAATCTCGGTTCCGTCGAGACAGGAAACGATATTGATTATTCTGTTGATATTCGAGAAATCGCCGTTATAGTTATCGGCAATCGTCTGACAGTACGCGTCGAGAACCGTTCCGCCGAGGCTGACCGTAACGAGGTTAACCTTGTCGCAGTTGTTCTGCTTCTTAACGTTCTCGATATAATCTACAAGACCTCTGCCGGCCTCCATCGGATCGCCGACAAGCGGGAACGTGTAGAGATAGATGTAATCCTCGCCGTTCTCAACACCGTATTTCGATTCGATTGAAGAAACAACCTCCTGCATGGGGAGCATGCGGTAGAACCACGCGTTGTCATCCTCGCTGAATGATGAAAGAGGACCGTCGAATGATTCGCACACAAGATTATTTGCGGGCGTGCCGTCGTTGTTGACCTTCTGAACATAGAAAAGGTCGCATACGGTATCGTAAACAGCCTTGTCAAGACCTACGTTCGCCTTGAGGAATATGGCTGCGAGCAGGGGGAACAAAAGCTTTTTGACGATTCTCTTTACAAGATTGGAATTGTCGATAATAAGCAGTCCGCCTCCGATATCGTTACCGCTCGAGTCCTTGACTCTGTTGCCGTCCTCGTCGCACAGATACGACGGAGAGTGGTTGATGCCGGGGAGAATAATGGTGGGATAAAGCGTATCATCGCTGTCGGATGAAACGCCGTTTGCCGGAGCGAGAGCTTTTTCAGCGCTTATCTCGGCAGTTTCCGGTTTTGAAGAAAGACCAAGCCCCATAACTGAGAAAACCATGGTCATAGTCAGTACAACCGCAAGAAATTTTTTTGTTCTGGCTGTCATAACCGATCCTCCTAATTTATTAGATTCGTACCGTCATTTTATCACAAATAAAAAGCTTTTTCAATATTTTTTAAGTAATAATTATAAGAATTCGTCCGCTTTTAAATATAAAAAATCATCTAAGGTACATTATATATCAATAACGGCAATATTCACTGTAATATTAAGCATATACAGAGTATATATCAATACATATAAGAATCGACAGCGATACGTTTTTCGCGCCGCTGCCGATTGTTATTTTATTTCAATGAATTATGCTTCTGAATTATACTTCGCAGTTTATGACCGAATAATTATCAGTCGTCCTCGCCCGCGTTTTTCTTCGCTTCGGCGATAACCTTCTGCGCTACGGGAGCGGGAGCCTCCTCATAACGGGCGAATTCAAGGTCAAAATAGCCTCTGCCCGCTGTTACGGAGCGGAGAATCGTCGAGAAGTCGCCCATTTCAGCCATGGGAACCTCAGCCTCGAGCTTCTGCATCTTGGGCTCGTCAGCCGGACCCATGCCGAGAACGCGGCCGCGTCTCTTTGTAATATCTCCCATAATGTCGCCGAGGTTGTCGTCGGGCATATACGCGTTAAGCGTGCCGACGGGTTCGAGAATTACGGGGTTTGCGTTGGGAATACCGTTCTTGAACGCAAGCGAAGCCGCCGTCTTGAACGCCATTTCCGAAGAGTCGACGGGATGATAAGAGCCGTCGTAAAGAGTAGCCTTGACTCCGACTACGGGGTATCCCGCAAGAACGCCCTTCTTTACGCTCTCTCTAAGTCCCTTTTCGACTGCGGGGAAGAAGTTCTTGGGAACCGAACCGCCGAAAACCTCCTCTGCAAATACGAGGTCGTCGCTCTCGCAGGGTTCGAATCTGATCCAAACGTCGCCGAACTGACCGTGACCGCCCGACTGCTTCTTATGTCTGCCCTGTACTTCTACCTTTTTACGGATAGTCTCTCTGTACGCAACCTTAGGTACGGAAAGCTCGACGTCAACGCCGAATTTCGACTTTAATTTAGAAACTATTATATCAAGGTGCTGTTCGCCCAGACCCGAAAGGATCTGCTCCTTGGTTTCGTCATTTGTATAGAAATTGATGGTGGGATCCTCGTCTTTTAATTTACGAAGTCCGGAGGCAACCTTTTCCTCCTCGCCCTTTTTCTTAACGTTGACCGCCATGGAAATGCACGGCGACGGGAAATTGACTCCGTGGAGAATTATAACGTTCTTCTCACTGCAAAGCGTATCGCCGGTTTTAAGTCCGGAAAGCTTGGTGATAACGCCGATATCTCCTGCGGAAATGCAGTCGGTATCCTCGGTCTTACCGCCCTTGACGGTTACTATCTTACCCATTCTCTCGCTCTCGCCCGTTCTCGCGTTATACGCCGGGGTATCGGAAGTGATTTTACCGGAGAGAACCTTGACAAACGACATCTTGCCTACAAACGGGTCTGCGATGGTCTTGAAGCAGACAGCCGCAAGAGGACCGTCGGGGTCGCAGACAACCTTTATCGAATTGCCGTCCGCGTCGTGCGCCGTCTCGGTATCGTGCGCGGGAGAGGGAGCGAGCTTCGTAATTCCGTTGAGAACAAGATCGACAGCCTCCATTGTATAACCGGAGCAGGCGTATACGGGGTAAACCTCGCCGTCCTTAACGCCGGATTTAAGCGCGTCGACTATCTCGTCGTGCGTGAAGTCCTCACCGTCGAAGAACTTTGTCATAAGCTCCTCGCTTGTAGTTGCGACAGCCTCCTTGAATGCCTCGTGAATCTCGTCGATTCTGTCGTCTGCGGGAATGGGAACCTCCGTCGCCTTGCCGTTATTATATTTAAACGCTTTATTCTGTAAGAAGTTAACGTAGCAGTCAACCTTTTCATTTACATAATAAGGAACGACTACCGGGCATATAACGGTGCCGTACTCCTCCTTAAGAGCGTCGACCGTTTTATAGAAATCGGCGTGCTCCATATCGCAGCGCGAAACGATAAAGAACTTCGCAAGATCGCCCTTAACCGCGACTTTGTAAGCCTTTTCCGCGCCTACGTCGACTCCGCCGCCGGCTCCGAGTACGATGAGAAGAGAATCCGCCGCTCTTGCGCCCTCATAAAGTCCGCCCGCGAAATCAAAAAGACCGGGAGTGTCGAGTATATTAATCTTTCTGTTATTCCATTCTACGGAAGCAACGGCCGTCGAAACCGAAATTTTACGTTTTTTCTCCTCCGCGTCGTAATCCATTACGGTATTTCCGTCTGCGACTCTGCCGAGTCTGTCTGTTGCGCCGGCTATGTAGAGCATTGCCTCTGCAAGTGTAGTCTTACCGCGCGAGCCGTGACCCGCAATAGCTACGTTTCTGATGTCGGATACGTTAAATTGTTTCAATGTTATTTCCTCCTTGTAACGGTTATCTGATAAATCCGAAATATATCGGATTATCCTGCCGCAATATGTATAAAATACTGAATATATACTTTATTTTTTTATGCAACGCAAATATTGTATCACATACGTTTGAATATTTCAATACTGTTTTTAACTTTTTGCACTGTTTTTTTATTTTATTCCATTTTTTTATGTGCAAAAGCATGAATGTTGAACAAAATTAATCTATTTGACCAACATTACAAAATACACTGGCAAAACAGAAACGAATGTGCTATACTTATTAAATGTGCGAATAAACACGGACAGGAGTTTTTTATAATGGTAAAAATAGAAATGGAAAACGGCGGAGTTATCACTATCGAATTATATCCCGAAACCGCGCCGATAACGGTTGCAAATTTTGAAAAGCTCGTCAATGAGGGCTTCTACGACGGACTTATTTTCCACAGGGTTATCCCCGGCTTCATGATTCAGGGCGGAGATCCTCTCGGCGAGGGCTACGGAGGCAGCGACGAGAAGATAAAGGGCGAATTCGCTTCAAACGGCGTAAAGAACGACCTGCACCACACGCGCGGAGTTATCTCCATGGCTCGCTCGATGGATAAGAATTCTGCTTCCTCGCAGTTCTTTATAATGCACGCGGACGCGCCCCACCTCGACGGCAACTACGCATCGTTCGGTAAGGTTATCGACGGCATGGACGTTGTCGACGAGATAGCGAACACTCCGACCGACATGAGAGACAAGCCTCTTAAAGCGCAGAGAATGAAGAAAGTCACCATTGAATGAAAACGGCGAAGAGACTCGTCAGCCTCGTTTTAATTATCAATATAATAGTATGTCTGTGTTCGTGCTCCTCGGCGGAGAACTCGGTTATTACGGACAATCTGCTTGAGTTAATGCAGGAGAACGATTATTTCGAATTCTATTACAAAAGCAGGATTTCGGCGTTTAATTCGAGAAACGAGAGTTACAAAATCATGTATCTGTCATACGATTTAAACGACGACGGAACAGACGAGGATATATGCTTTATAACCTCATCCGCGTCGAGCGAGACGGAGATAGACATATTTGACACGAACGAGGGCGCGAATATCGGTGCAAAAACGAGAGTTGACGTTAATTCAAATACGAAGATTCAGGTCTTAAAGCATAAAACAAAGGGTTATCACGACTTAAAATACGTATTCGTTTCCGACTCCGGCAAGGTCGAGGACGCCGTCATCATGCGCATGACCGTCATTGACAGCACGGGGTATTATACGGAGCAAAAATAAATTTTTCACAGGAGAAAGAAAAAAATGAAGTACGACGTTATCATAATCGGAGCGGGTCCCGGAGGAATTTACTCTGCGTTCGAGCTTGTAAAGCTCAACGAGGGACTTAAAATAGGCGTGTTCGAAGCGGGTCACAGACTCGAAAAACGCAAATGTCCGATAGACGGCGAAAAAATCAAAACCTGCATAGGCTGTAAGTCATGCTCGATAATGAGCGGATTCGGCGGAGCGGGCGCATTTTCCGACGGAAAATATAATATAACAAACGATTTCGGCGGCACGCTTTACGAGCATATCGGCAAGAAAAAGGCTCTCGATCTGATGAAGTACGTAGACGACATCAACATGCGCTACGGCGGCGAGGGTACGAAGCTTTACTCGACTGCGGGTACGAAGTTCAAGAAGATATGTATTCAGAATCAGCTTAACCTGCTCGACGCGTCCGTAAGACACCTCGGCACGGATATAAATTATGTCGTATTGCAGAATCTTTATAAATATCTGAAGGACAAGGTCGATTTTCATTTCGACTGTGCGGTAACGGACGTTGACAAAACCGACGGCGGTTACATTATCACCGCTTCGGATGAAAAATACGAGTGCAAAGACTGCATTATTTCCGTCGGCAGAAGCGGAAGCAAGTGGATGGAATCCGTATGCGACAAGCTCGGAATCGAAACGAAATCGAACAGAGTCGATATCGGCGTAAGAGTCGAGCTTCCCGCGGTCGTATTCTCGCATCTTACGGATGAATTATATGAAAGCAAAATAGTTTACAGAACCGAAAAATTCGAGGACAGAGTCCGCACGTTCTGTATGAATCCCAACGGTATAGTCGTTAACGAGAACACGAACGGAATCGTAACGGTCAACGGTCATTCGTATGAAGATAAGGCGATGCAGACCAAGAACACGAACTTCGCTCTGCTCGTTTCAAAGCATTTCTCCGAGCCCTTCAAGGATTCGAACGGCTACGGCGAGAGCATTGCGAGACTTTCAAACATGCTCGGCGGCGGAGTTATCGTTCAGCGTTTCGGCGACCTCGTAAGGGGCAGACGAAGCAACGTTTCAAGAATCGAGGAGTGCTCGGTAACGCCTACGCTCGCGGCGACTCCGGGCGATTTAAGTCTCGTTCTCCCCAAGCGTATACTCGACGGAATTATCGAAATGATTTACGCGCTCGACCGTATTGCCCCCGGAACGGCGAACGACGACACGCTCCTTTACGGCGTCGAGGTTAAGTTTTATAATATGGAGGCCGACGTTGACGAAAGACTCGAAAGCAAGTGCAAGGGTCTTTACATAATCGGCGACGGCAGCGGAATCACGCACTCACTCTCGCACGCGTCGGCAAGCGGAGTATATGTTGCGCGTGAAATCGCGGAAGACATATAAGCGTGGATGTTAAAAACGCCCGCACCGCAAAAATCAATTGCAAATATAAGCGGTTGGCTTTTTGCCATCCCCTCGAACAAAAAGGACGAAGCATCTGCTTCGTCCTTTTAGACTGTCGATAAAGTACATGAACCACGCCTTAAAGACACGTTATGTTTTGTTATATCAGAAAAAAGTTTTTTA
>UQQT01000067.1 GCA_900543395.1 uncultured Oscillospiraceae bacterium
AACCCTTAGGAGGGGTTTATTATATCCATTTAACTAAGGAGGCAAATATTCTTATCTGTTTTTTTACCTCATCAATTCTACCAAACCCCATTAAAAAAGTCAACCCCCGCAGTCAAGAAACCTTTTAATCTCCTGTGCCGAATTATAACCGTCGAAATACATATCGTTAATCGCCGATTTATCCTTAGTCAGCGTATTCATTCCGTGCGTATTATTCGGAGCGACGATAAAAAGCCTGCCCTCATCACGAAGTTTTTTTGCAAAGGCGATTGAATCATTATATTTTTTTCCGCGGTCGAGAAGCTTTTCACACAGCGCCGGATATTTATTTTTAAGAATCCTTGACGAAACATTTTCCATATTAAACGAAATTTCCGCGTCCTCCGGTCGGGTCAGAATCAGAACAATTTTATCGCACCCGAGTTTTAATGCAAAATCAATCGGCACGGGGTCGCTTATTCCGCCGTCAAAATAATATTTTCCGCCGACGTACTGCGGTTTACATACAATCGGAATACAGCACGACGCCTTTAAAACGGAATAATCGTTTCTGATAAGGTCGGATTTCGTAAAATACTCCGCCTCGCCCGTATCGGCAGAGGTGCATACGGCATAAAAATTCTTTTTGCTTTTAATTACCGCGTCATAATCGAGCGGATTCTCACATCCTGCGTTGCTTAATTCGCCGTAAATGTAATCAAGCCCCAGATACGAGCCGTTTTTTATGACGTTTGAAAAACTCATATACTCTTTTCTGAACGTATACTCGTGATAGAAAAGATAATTTCTCCCGCGCTGACGGGCTATATACGATATAATATTCGCACTGCCCGCCGAAACTCCTATACATTCGTCAAAATTAATATTCAGTTCAATACATCTGTCAAGCACGCCCGCACCGAATACTCCGCGGATTCCGCCTCCGACGTCAATAACCGCCGTTTTCATATAAATACACACACCCTATTTGTTTATTTTACATGAATACCACTGTCAAATCAACTTAATTTTAACTTTAAATCGCATTGACATTCAAATTTTATTATGGTAATATAATTAAAAAGATTTTTAAGTCGGTACGGTGATGCCGACAAGGTTACATATTTTTCCCTGTTTTAGGGTTCTTTTTGTGTGCCTTATACGCTTTTAAAGCATGAAAGGAGCATATAAATGTCTCACCCTTCGTTTGACAGCCTCAATCAGATAAAAATGACAGCCGAGCGTTTTCTTTCCGACAGGGATTTTGTTTCGTCTTTCAGCGATTTTAACAGTTGTGTTTTTTTACCCGGTCTTTGTGATGTTCACGTACATTTCAGAGAGCCGGGTTTTTCTTATAAGGAGACAATCAAGACGGGTTCTCTCTCGGCGGCGGCGGGCGGATATACCGCCGTGTGTACGATGCCTAATTTGAATCCGGTTCCCGACTGTCTTGAAAATTTAAAAATTCAGACCGATATTATAAAGCGTGACGCGGTCATTAACGTAATCCCCTACGGTTCTGTGACTGTCGACGAAATGGGCGAAAAGCTCTCCGATATGGATTCGATTGCGCCGTATGTCTGTGCGTTTTCCGACGACGGACGGGGCGTACAGTCGGACGAAATGATGGAACGCGCCATGATAAGAGCGAAAGAATTAAACAAAATAATAGCCGCGCACTGCGAGGTAAATTCGCTGTTAAACGGCGGATATATTCACGACGGAAAATACGCAAAGGTTCATTCGCACCGCGGAATCTCATCAGAAAGCGAGTACAGGCAAATCGACCGAGACTTAAACCTTGCGGCGAAAACGGGATGTAAATATCATGTCTGCCACATATCCGCAAAGGAAAGCGTTTCTCTTATAAGACAGGCGAAAAAGAACGGCGTTGACGTAACATGCGAGACCGCTCCGCATTACCTCGTGCTCTGCGAGGACGATTTACAAGAGGACGCGAGGTTTAAAATGAATCCTCCCCTTCGTTCGAGAGAGGATAAAGAAGCCCTTATCGAGGGACTTCTCGACGGCACTGTCGACATGATATCTACAGACCACGCGCCTCATTCGAAGGAGGAAAAATCAAGAGGACTCGAAAAGAGCCTGATGGGCGTTGTCGGGCTGGAAACCGCATTTCCCGTAATGTATACGAATTTTGTAAGAAACGGAACAATAACGCTTGAACGGCTTGCCGAGCTTATGAGCTATAACGCAAGAAAACGTTTTTCGATTAATTCGGATATAGGCTTCGCCGTATTCAATGTTTCCGACGAATACACCGTAAATCCGAACGGATTCTATTCAATGGGCAGAGCTACGCCGTTTGACGGTGCAAGGCTTTACGGAAAACATCTTCTTACCGTTTACAATGACAATATAATTCTGAAAGGACAGCTATGAAACAGGTACTTTTAACCGTCAAAACAAACGAAAAAATCGCGTTGAACACATTTGAAATGATTCTCTCGGGCGACGTCGGCGGGATTGTCAAACCCGGACAATTCGTAAATATAAAGCTCGACGGCTTTTATTTAAGACGTCCGATATCCGTCTGTGATAAAACGGCCGATACGCTTACGATTATTTACAAAACCGTCGGAAACGGTACGAAAGAAATGAGCAAGCTTCGGTCCGGTGCGGTTCTCGACGTTTTGACGGGACTCGGCAACGGATATAACACGGAAATAAGCGGACAGAATCCCGTTTTGATAGGCGGCGGAGCAGGCGTTCCGCCTATGTATTTATTGTGTAAAAAGCTCCTGTCCGATGGCAAGAAACCGAGCGTTATTCTCGGATTTAATACAAAAGACGAAGTGTTTTATAAAGATGAATTCGAATCATTAGGCGTTAAAACCTATATAACGACCGCCGACGGCTCGTTCGGTATTAAAGGCTTCGTAACAGACGCGCTTAGAAATATCGATTATTCATACTTCTATACGTGCGGTCCCGAACCGATGTTCAGAGCGGTTGCAAAAAGCGTCAAAACGGCGGGTCAGTACAGCTTTGAGGAGCGTATGGGATGCGGATTCGGTGCGTGTATGGGATGTTCATGCAAAACTCTTACGGGTAATAAGCGAATCTGTAAGGACGGCCCCGTCATGGAAAGCGAGGAGATAATATGGGACGACTGAACGTAGATTTATGCGGAATCGAGCTTGATAATCCGATAATCCCCGCGTCGGGAACGTTCGGATTCGGATATGAATTTGCAGAACTTTACGACATAAACATGCTCGGAACGTTCTCGTTTAAAGGAACTACAAAAGAACCCCGTTTCGGCAATCCTACGCCGAGAATCGCGGAGTGCTCATCGGGTATGCTCAACGCCGTGGGACTTCAGAATCCAGGAGTCGATAAGGTTATAAGCGAGGAACTGCCGAAGCTTAAAAAGTGTTTTTATAAAAAGGTAATGGCTAACGTCAGCGGATTTTCCGTCGGCGACTACGTATACACGGTAAAAAAGCTTGATAACGAGGACATGATAGGCTGGTTCGAAATAAACATCAGCTGTCCGAACGTTCACGGGGGCGGTATGAGCTTCGGAACCGATTCAAAATCGGCAGAACTCGTTACAAAAGCCGTAAGAGAAGCAACAAACAAGCCGATTATCATAAAGCTTTCGCCGAACGTAACGGATATCGTATCAATTGCAAAAGCCTGCGAGAGTGCGGGCGCGGACGGTATCAGTCTTATAAATACGTTACTGGGCATGCGTATAAATTTAAAGACAAGGAAACCGCTCCTTGCCAACACTACGGGCGGATTTTCGGGTTCCGCGATTTTCCCCGTCGCGTTAAGAATGGTTTATTCCGTTGCTAAAAATGTAAAAATTCCCGTTGTCGGAATGGGCGGAGTATCAACAGCCGAGGACGTAATCGAAATGATGCTCGCGGGTGCGTCGGCGGTTGAGGTCGGAGCTGCAAACCTCGTCGAGCCGTTCGCGTGTAAAAATATAATAGAAAACCTGCCCGAGGTTATGGACAGATATTCGATAAATGATTTAAAAAGTATTATAGGAGGAGCAATAAATGGGTAAGGACGTAATTATAGCCTGCGACTTCGCGGGCAAAAAGGAAACGCTGGATTTCCTCTCACAGTTTAAGGATGAAAAGCCTTTTGTAAAAATCGGAATGGAGCTTTTCTACGCGGAGGGTCCGGATATCGTAAGAGAGATTAAAGCACGCGGACACAAGATATTTCTTGACTTAAAGCTTCACGACATCCCGAACACGGTTAAGAAAGCGATGCACGTTCTCTCCCGTCTCGACGTAGATATGTGCAATCTCCACGCGGCGGGCGCAACGGACATGATGAAAGCGGCGATTGAGGGACTCACGAGAGACGACGGAACACGTCCGCTGCTCATTGCCGTAACACAGCTTACTTCAACCGATCAGGAGACAATGGAACGCGACCTGCTCATAAAGGAACCGATTGACAAGGTCGTAATGCACTATGCTCTCACGGCTAAGAACGCGGGACTCGACGGCGTTGTCTGCTCTCCGCTCGAAGCCGAAAAAGTACATTCAATATGCTCGAACGATTTTCTGACAGTGACACCCGGCGTACGTTTTGCAGATTCGGACAAGGGAGATCAGAAACGAGTTATGACTCCCGAACAGGCTAAGAAAATAGGTTCGGATTATATCGTAGTCGGCAGACCCATAACGCAGGCGGACGACCCCGTTTCTGCATACAGAAGATGCGTAAGAGAATTCGTAGGATAAAGGAGAAAATAAAATGAACGATATTAAGAAAACAATTGCAAAGGATCTTTTAAAAATTCAGGCGGTATTCTTCCGTCCCGACGAACCGTTCACATGGGCGAGCGGAATAAAAAGTCCCGTTTACTGCGACAACAGACTTACGCTCTCTGCTCCCGAGGTTCGCTCGGACGTTGAAAACGGACTTGCCGAGCTTATAAAGGAAAACTACCCCGACGCGCAGATTCTCATAGGAACGTCGACTGCGGGAATCGCCCACGCGGCAATCACGGCTCATCTGCTCAAAATGCCGATGGGTTACGTCCGTTCGGGACATAAGGACCACGGCAGACAGAATCAGATAGAGGGCAAGCTTGAAAAGGGACAGAAAACCGTCGTTGTTGAGGACTTGATTTCAACGGGCGGAAGCGTTCTGGAGGTCGTCAACGTTTTAAGAGAAGCCGGCGCGGAGGTTCTCGGAATCGTCAGCATTTTTACGTACGGAATGAAAAAAGGGCTCGAGCGCCTTGCCGACGCGGACGTTAAAAATATAAGCCTTACCGATTTCGACACTGTAGCAGAAACCGCCGCCGAAGAGGGATATATTAAACCCGACGACGTTAAAAGACTCATAGCTTTCAGAAACAATCCGTCGGATGAAAGCTGGATAGGAGCCGACAAATGAGCAGAAGCATTATAAATATTCTCGACCTTTCAACTAAAGAAATAGATTCGCTTATCGCCGTTGCCGACGACATAATGAAAAATCCCGGAAAGTATAACGAGAGATGCCGTCATAAGATTTTAGCGACGCTGTTTTTTGAGCCGTCGACGAGAACACGTTTAAGCTTCGAATCGGCAATGCTGTCACTGGGCGGAAATACGCTCGGATTTTCGGAGGCTTCAAGCTCTTCTGCCTCTAAAGGCGAGAGCGTAGCCGATACAATTGAGGTTGTCAGCGGTTACTGCGACATAATCGCAATGAGACACCCCAAGGAGGGCGCGCCGATAGTAGCGGCGGCTCATTCGTCAGTTCCCGTTATCAACGCAGGCGACGGCGGGCATTATCACCCCACGCAGACGCTTGCTGACTTATTAACGATTCACCGTGAAAAGGGACGCTTCGACTCGCTGACAATCGGATTCTGCGGAGACCTTAAGTTCGGCAGAACGGTTCACTCGTTAATTGAGGCAATGTCGAGATATGAAAACGTTAAATTTGTGCTCATCTCTCCGGACGAGCTTAAGCTCCCGAGCTTCGTAAAGCAGACTTATATAAAGGATAAGAATATAGAATATGTGCAGAGTTACGACCTCGACAGCGTTATAGGCGATCTCGATATTCTGTATATGACGAGAGTTCAGAAGGAGCGATTCTTCAACGAGGAGGATTATTTACGTCTTAAAGACTGCTACATTCTCACTCCCGAAAAAATAAAAAAAGCAAAAAGCGACATGTGCGTTCTTCATCCTCTTCCCAGAGTCAATGAGATAGATACCGCAGTCGACTCCGATCCGCGCGCGTGTTACTTCAAGCAGACGCGTTACGGCAAGTTTATGAGAATGGCTCTCATTCTTAAGTTACTGGAGGAACAGTCATGAATATAGACAGCATAAAAAACGGATTTGTAATAGATCACATTCCGGCGGGCAAGGCAATGGAGATATACAAGCTTCTCTCGCTCGACAAGCTCTCATGCCCCGTTGCGATGATAATGAACGCGGTCAGCCGTCGTATGGGCAGAAAAGATATGATAAAAATTGACGCGGATATAAAAATTGATATGGATGCTATCGGATATGTTACACCCGGCGCAACGGTAAATGTGATAAAAAACAGCGAAAGAGTCGACAAAAGAACGCTTAGCCTGCCCGATACGCTGACGAACGTTATTTTCTGCAAAAATCCGCGCTGTATATCCTCGTGCGAGCAGCAGTTGCCCGCTGTATTCAAACTGACCGACCGCGAAAACAAGGTTTACCGCTGTTATTACTGCGATGCAAAGCATACGGATTATTAATTTTCAAAACGCAGTTATATATAAACAGAATTCAATTTTATATTGTATTTTTTATACCCTTTCCCCTTGACAACACGGCTTTCGTACTGTATAATGTCATACAGCGTGCCGGTGTGGCGGAATAGGCAGACGCAAGGGACTTAAAATCCCTCGGTGGCAACACCGTACCGGTTCAAGTC
>UQQT01000068.1 GCA_900543395.1 uncultured Oscillospiraceae bacterium
AGTGGGATTCGAACCCACGGTACCCGCAAAGGTACGACGGTTTTCAAGACCGTTCCGTTATGACCGCTTCGGTATCTCTCCGTTTGCTAATAGATGATATCATAATAAAAGCGTCGTGTCAAGAGTTTTTACGGGAATAATTTTCAAAAAACGCCGTAAAAAATTTTAATTTCTGTTCTGTGAGTAAATATCCGATATGATTTTAAGAGCGGTGAGACACTCTTTTCCGTTTACCTTGAACGGGACGTTATTTATTATCGAATTGTAAAAATCATTTATAAGCAGCGTGTGTCCGTCGCCCCAGTAAGCCTTTTCACCCTTTTTGATTCTGAACGGGATGACCTCGGTCGGTTCGGAGTCGCTGAACACGAATACGTCGCCGTTAAACAGAATTCTGCCCTTTTCGCAGTCGATTTGAATTTCGACGGGGGAGTCGGACGAATAGCATAAGCTTGCGTAAAACAGCGCGGTTACTCCCGAGTCGAACGTTATCAGAGCGTCTGCCGTATCTTCTGTTTCTACAAGTCCTTTAAGCCTTTTCTGCGAGACGGAGCCGACTGCTTTTACGGGGTTGCCCGGGCAGAGCCATGCGATAAGGTCGAGCGTATGGATTGCCTGATTTATAAGAACTCCGCCTCCCTCGTATTTAAGCGTGCCGTGCCAGTTGTCCTGTGAATAATAGTTAAGACCGCGGTTCCACGCTACGCTTCCTTTTATTCCCGTGACGGCGCCGAGCTTCTTTGAGTCAAGAATTTCTTTAATTTTTACGGATGACGGGTTGTATCTGTTCTGATAGCACACGCCGAAATAAACGCTGTTTTTTTCGGCGGCTTCGACTGCCTTTACGGCGTCCGGATAAGACATAGCCGGCGGTTTTTCGCATAAAACGTGCTTACCCGCGTTCATTGCTTTTATCGCCATGGGGGCGTGAAGATAATGCGGAGTACAGATATGAAGAACGTCGAATTCGCCCCAATCAATCATTTCGTCGAAATCGTAAAAGGCTTTCGCTCCCGTTTTTCCGGCGGCGGTGTCGGCACGTTCATTTATAATATCGCAAACACCGACAATTTCCGTGTTTTCGTTGTTCAGTAATGAATCGATATGAACTCTGCTGATATTTCCGATTCCGACAATGCATGTTCTCAATTTACCCATGTCTCACACTTCCTCGGTGACATTATATATTATGTATAAAAATAATTCAACATTTTATAAAAGAAAGTATTTTTTTATTATTCACACAAAATCGATTGAAAAATGATTTTTTTTATGGTATAATCGCTATGCAAATTTACTTAAAGCGAGTGATTATTTTGAAGAAGACATTAAAATCGTTTCTTGCGGTTCTTCTGAGCGTTTTGATGCTGTTTGCGACATGTTCCGTCGCTTCGGCTTCAGACGTTCAGACTTCAGAGAGCGGTATTTCCGCTGTCAGCTCTGCCGCAGCGTATACGGCGCAGTACAAGGGCGGTCTTGTAGGATTCCTTAATAAAATAGTTAACGGAATCTGCAACGCCGTATTCAGCGTACTCGGATTTATTCTCCCGGGAACAAACAGGGTTATCGACAGAAAGGATTACGTCAGCGAGAATTTCTACGGCGGTACGAAGGAATTTCTTGACGCTCCCGCAGAAAATGCAAGATGGAATCTCGGCTACGGTTCAGAGTCGATTATCCCCGATAATTTCGGCGAGAGAAGCTATCACATGGCGGGATATGACCTTAACAAGAACGCTGTCGAGGCTCTCGACGATCTTAAAGTAAGAGCAGTTGCGATAAGCGACGGAACCGACAGAGGCATTACGATTCTTGCAAATATTGACTGTATCGGTATCGCAAACTCCGACGTTAAGCGTATCAGAGCCGCATTAGCCGACTACGCGCAGGAAAAGAATATCGTAAGCATTAATATTTCATCTTCTCACACCCACTCGGGCATTGATTCGCAGGGTATTTGGGCGGAACAGCCCAAGACCGCGTTCAACAACCTTTTCTCCGCGCTTTCGTTCGGACTCAAGGCTCCCATTAACGGCGTTGACGAGGAGTTTATGCAGACCATTATTACAAGAACCGAATCGGCGGTCAAAGAGGCTGTCGAAAGCATGACGACAGGTTCTCTTACCTATGCGGCAAAGGACGGTTCGACATACATCTACGACCGCAGCGAGCCGAGAGTTATTATGAAGGATATCGTAAGATTCGTATTCACTCCCGACAACGCGAACGTAAGACCTACCATGATTGCAAACTTCGGATGCCATCCCGAGGTTGTAGGCTATACGAGCGATAAGCTTTCCGCGGACTTTGTACCCTATATGGAAGAGGTTATCAACGCACACGGCTATAATTTCCTCTTCATTCAGAGCGCAATAGGCAACTCGACCGAGAACAGAGGAGACTGCGTTGACGGACTTGATATTGACAGACATGAGACCGTTATCAGATTCGGCAATGAAGTCGCTTACTTCCTGCTCGGAATGACCGAAACAGAGGAATACTGTAAAGAGAATATTGTCGACTGGGACAGAGAGAATTCCACAATCGAAGCTCTCGGCGACAACGCTTCTTGGTATACCGCATGGTATGAAAACTGGGAACCCGCAGAGGAAACGGAGGTTGCTCCTCTCCTCAATATAAGACTTCAGGAATTCATTGTCAAGGTTGAAAACGGAATTTACAAGGGCATGGGCAAGCTTTCTCTTGCAAACAACATAATGCTTAAGGACGGACTTGACATTTACACCGTAACCGAAATCGGATATATGGAGCTCGGCACCGACATAATGGTAATGCTCAGCCCCGGCGAGACTTATCCCGAGCTTGTATGCGGAGGAGCCGATATGGACGAGTTTGTATACGCTCCGCTCAGAGAGACGTACGCGGACAAGACCGTGCTTGACTTCGACCTCATGAACGACGCTATCGGTTATATCATTCCCGACAATCAGTACACGTACTGCACGATTATGAAAAAGGATAACGGTAAGATAACGTTTGATAATGCTTGGGGCATGACCTCCATGGGCGAGCACACAGCGTCCCGGCTTATCGGCAATTTCAATTCAATTGTTGACAGTGTTAAGTAATTTATATTAATTAAGAAATCGGAACCGATGAAAAATGCGGTTCCGATTTTTTACCTTAATGTCTTTTATACCTTTTTGTCCTTTATCATGCAAACGGCGTTGACGGCGATGAATCCGAGCGTAGCCGTGACGATCAATGTCTGTGTGATTTTAAGAAAACGAAGCGTTTTGTTCGCCTTGTGTATCGTGTTCATGCAGTTTAACAATCTGTCCATTTATTTAAACTCCCTTTCCCGTTAATAATACTCCGTGCGCTATCGACGGAATCGACAGCGACTGCTGTGAGGTCGTAGGAGACATGAGCGCGCCCGTTCCCGCGAAGAAAACTTTTTTTAGTTCGCCAGACGAAAGTTTTTGGAATATATAGGAGCAAACCACACTCGCGGAGCATCCGCATCCCGAACCGCCCGAGTAAACGTCCTGTTTCTCTTTATCAAAAAGCATCAGTCCGCAGTCGTTATGCACTTTTGAGATATCTATATTGTAATTTTCGGCAAGTATGTCTGTTAATAGTTCGGAGCCTATCGCTCCGAGGTCGCCTGTCAGGATCATGTCGTAATCCTCGGGTACGGTGTTTGTATCGTTTAAGAATCTTACTATCGTGTCCGCCGCCGCAGGTGCCATTGCCGCGCCCATATTGTTGGCGTCGGTTATCCCCGGGTCGCAGATTCTGCCGAATATCGCCGACTCGATTTTTACGTTCGAGCCGTTGTCCGAATTCGATATAACTCCCGCGCCCGCGGCAGTGGCGGTTCTCTGCGCCGTCGGCGGTCTCTGCCCTCCGTATTCGAGGGGAAAGCGAAACTGCTTTTCCGCAGAGCAGAAATGCGACGAGGCGGAGGCAAGCGCATTATCGGCATATCCGGACGAAACGAAAACCGCGGACAATGCCATGGCGAGAGCCATTGTCGAACACGCGCCGAAAAGCCCCGCAATGGGAATATTGAAATCCTTTACTCCGAAGGTCGTAGCGCAGCACTGGTTTAGAAGATCTCCGCCGAAATGAATGTCTATTTTGTCGGGTGTCAGATTGGATTTTTTTACAGCCGTTTCTACGGCTTTCCTGTGAAGCTCGCTCTCTGCCTGCTCCCATGACGTTTGTCCCATACCGTCGTCGGGGAAACTGAAATCAAAATGCTCGCCTAACGGTCCGTCGTGCTCCGTTTTTCCGACAACGGCCGCCGCGGAGGATATAAAAACGCCGTCTGTCCGGACTGTGTATTTACCGATTCTGTTCATTTTATAATCCTCCCGAGTTAACAAAAGCAGTAGTATATAACGCCGTAAATAAATGCCGCAGAACAGCCGTAAACTATTACAGGACCTGCTATTATAAACATTTTTGCGGCCGTTCCGACGATTCTGCCCTCTGTCTGAAATTCTATCGCGGGAGCCGCCACGGCGTTTGCAAAGCCCGTTATCGGAACGAGAGTTCCCGCGCCGGCATGCTTCGCTATTTTATCGAACACTCCGAGTCCGGTCAGCGCGGCGGTTATTACTATAAGAGTAATCGAGACGAGAGCTTTTACGGTGTCTTCTTTTATCCCGAGATTTGTATACAGAACCCTGAACGCCTGTCCGATAACGCAGATGATTCCGCCCGAAATAAACGCCTTAACGCAGTTTAATGCAACGGGGGAGTTCGGCGACGCTTTTTTTACCTTTTCGGCGTATGCCTTTTTTTCGGTGTCTTTTTTACTTTTCAACACAATCATATCCTTACGGTTTTATGTTTTTATTATTTGCTGTCAATGTTAAAAAAATACATGTACAATTTGACCGATAAAAGCATGTCGAATTCGTTATATATTAATAAAATATTAACTGACTCTTGATTTTTTATAAAAAAAGGTGTAATCTGTTATTAAAGTGCCGTATAGCGTATGCGCGCGGCCGATTATTATTCAACGGGTGATTGTTTATGAAAAGAAAATTGATTGCTGTTCTTGCTCTGCTTGCATGCCTTACTCTTATTTTTACCGGCTGTCCCGCAAAAGATAACGGTAAAAACAACGACATCGGAAACGGCGCGGAGAATGTTACGGATGAGAATCTTTTAGGTTCGGTTCATCAGGCTAACGATATCAAGGATTCGGGCGAAACCGTTGCCAACGCACAGGTTGCAGCCGATATAAACACATTTATAAAAGGCGTATTCTATCTCGAGGGAACCATGTACACCGAGGATTCTAAGGACGGTATGAACGTCAATATCGCAATGAACGGTCAGAACGCGATTCAGATCACGACTACAATGAGCGGAATTTACCTCGGTATTTATCACGAGGGTGACAACACTTATGTTATTAATCTCGCGCAGAATACATATCTTGAGCTTACGGAAGGCGTAAGAAAGATGCTCGGTCTTGATGAGATGGATATGAACGTAGACCTTTCCTCAGAAGAGGGCGCGGATACCAAGTATTACAATGTTAAGATCAACGGAAACGACGGTCTCTGCTCCGAGGTTACCTCTAAAGACGGCAATATAACGAAACTTTATACGATCGGCGATAAGCTTGTACAGGTCGATTCGTACGACAAGGATAACAAACTTACCTCCCGTATTGTTGTTTCTGCGTTCTCAGCTTCTATTCCGTCGAACCAGCTTACTCTTAACGGTCTTACGAAGGCTTCCTCGTTTTACAGCTTCTTCTCAAAGATGGCGGAGTAATCAAATATGAATAAAACGGCTCTTGTTACGGGCGGGTGCAGAGGAATCGGCTCCGCCGTTGTAAAAAGACTGTGCCGTGACGGCTTTAATGTAGCTTTGAACTATAACAGCTCCGAGGATAAGGCGAAAAGCTTATCCTCAGAGCTTTCTTCTTTGGGTTACAACGTTTTAGCTGTTCAATGCGACGTGTCGTCGGGCGGGTCTGTGAAAAAAATGTTCGAAACCGTAAGGAAAAAACTCGGCGAGGTCGATTTGCTTGTTAACAATGCGGGGATAGCTCAGCAGAAGCTTTTTACCGATATTACCGACTCCGACTGGGACAAAATGATAGGCGTCGATCTGTCGGGAGCATTCTATACGTGCAGAGAGGCTCTGCCGTATATGATAAGACAGAAAAGCGGGAAAATAATAAACGTGTCCTCAATGTGGGGACAGGTCGGAGCCTCGTGCGAAGTTCATTATTCGGCGGCGAAAGCGGGCGTTATAGGTCTTACCAAGGCTCTTGCAAAAGAAGTCGGTCCCTCCGGTATTACGGTAAACTGCGTGTGTCCGGGAGTTGCCGATACCGATATGATGTCCTCGTTTTCAAAAGAGGATAAAGACGCACTGACAGAGGAAATCCCTCTCGGACGTATCGCTTCGGCGGACGATATCGCGCGGGTAATCTCTTTTCTTGCCTCCGATTCCGCGGACTATATCACGGGGCAGATAATACCCGTAAACGGCGGATTTGTCATTTGAATTAACAATAAAAAATGCCCGAGACGGAAATCCGTTTCGGGCGCAGACTGTCGATAAAGCACCTGAACCACGCCTTAAAGACACGTTATGTTTT
>UQQT01000069.1 GCA_900543395.1 uncultured Oscillospiraceae bacterium
CATCCGCCGGTACACGCCATACCCTCGATAAAGTTCGCGTCAAGGATATTCTTGCTCTTTTTAAGAAGCGCGATACGGCAGTTCTCGATTCCGTCGCACGAAAACGGCTTCAATTCGAAATCCGTTACGCCGTGCTCCTTGATACCCTCGGCAACCGCGTCGGAAAGTCCTCCGCAGCGGGCGAATATTCTGCCGAAATACGAGGCGTTGTCAAGCACTCCCTCTTCGAGCGAGGTTATGTCGATATCCTTTGAATCAAACAGAGCCTGCAATTCCTCGAAAGTCATTGCGACATCAACCCAGGGCTTGACCTCGTCCTTTTGCACCTCCGCCTTCTTTGCCGTACAGGGACCGATAAATACTACCTTGCAGGGAGCCTCATGCTCCTTGATATACTTCGCAATAGTCGCCATGGGCGAGAGATTGTGCGAAACGAACGGCTTTATCGTCGGGAACGATTTTTCGATATAACTTACGAATGCGGGACAGCATGAGCTTGTAAGAAATCCCTTTTCGACAAGCTCCCTTGACTCCGCATCGGCTACCATGTCCGCGCCGAGAGCCGCCTCGACGACGGTATGGAATCCGAGCTCTTTAAGTCCCGTTACGACCTGACCGAGCTTAGCGTAGGTAAACTGGCTCGAAATCGACGGCGCAACGACTGCGTAAACCTTGAAATTCTTATTGTTACCGCTCTTTTTGATAATGTCGATAACGTCGAGAATATACGACTTGTCCGTTATCGCGCCGAACGGACACTGATAAACGCACGCTCCGCAGGATATGCACTTGCTGTTGTCGATAGCCGCCGCCTTATCATCGTTCATGTGTATAGCCTTTATCTTGCACGCGTTCTCACACGGACGCTTACGGCTGATAATCGCGGTGTAGGGGCAGACCTTAGCGCACGAACCGCACTCCTTACACTTCGTTTTATCAATATGCGCGACGTGATTTCTGTCAAAAGTTATCGCGCCGAAACGGCATGCGTCCTCACAGCGGTGCGCAAGACATCCTCTGCACGCGTTGGTAACCTCATATCCTCCCATGGGGCACTCGTCGCACGCAGTCTCGATAACCTCGATAACATTCGGATTTTCCTTATGACCGCCCATTGCAAGCTTGACGCGCTCCTCGACTATGGCGCGCTCCTTGTAAATACAGCATCTCATTGTCGGTTCCCTGCCGGGGACTATCGTCTTGGGAATTTCATATAAATTCTCGAGCAGCCCGTCATCCCACGCAAGACGCGAAACCTCGCGGAGAACCTTATACTTCAAATACTGTACCTTTGTGTCGAATTTTCTCATTTTATTTCTCTCACCCTTAAAAATAGCTGACCTTGATTCTCTTTCCCATCTGTTTAAGACAAGCGGAAAGCTCCTCTACAAGATTCATTTTTATATTAAAGTTAATAGGCAGATCAGGGTTCTGATGCGCGGGGTTTACCGCCCTGCCGACGTAGAAATTGATGTCCGTCGCCTCCTCAAAAAGCATACGGCATATCATCGATGCGCCGTCGCGCCCCACGCTCCAGACGGAGTAAAGCTCGTTTTTGTCAAGCGTGTCCTTAGCGTACTCTATAACCTTATTTATCGTAATAACGCCCTCGGTAACGAGATCGACTCCCTCGATTTCGGCAGTCGGGGGAACGTCGCTTTTTACAAAATTCAACGACGCTTTAAGCGGCTTGTGAAGATACTTCGCGGCAATCGACGAGGTGGTTCCTCCGCAGACGATATGCTTGCCCTCCTTCGAGAAGAAAAGCGACATCATCCTGTCGCAGTCGTCGGGATTTCTCGGCGGACCGAAAAGAATGTTCATAGGCTCGCGTTTTCTGATTCTGACAACGCACGCCGTCGCGTCGTCTCCGGGTTTGAATCCGTACTGCTTGTCGCACTCGTCGACAAGCAGCGTCGACAGCGTTTTCGCCGTATATCCGACGGGCGCGAACGTCTCCATAAAATCTATAATATCCTCGCGTTTCCAGCCGAAGTTATACGCAAGCCCTATGCCCGCGTGGGGACAGCCGTCGCTCATTGCAATGAAAATATCGTTTTCCTGCAATTTTATAACGGACTTATAAATCTTCTTGCCGTCTATATTAAGCTCGCTTTTCGGATAGTCGTAATTTACGCAGTCACGAAGCAGTATAACGAGCGGATTGTCGTACTGAATAAGCTCGGCTGTATCGTTATTTATAATATGAATTATCGTAAACGTCGAATACGCGACTCCCCTGACGGAGCATATCGGAAGAGTGGCGGCAATCGTCGAAACGCATTCCTCGAGAGGAAGTCCCTCCGCCATCATTGTCGATATTATTTTCGAGGTAAGCGTAGATAAAATGCTAGCCTTTACTCCGCTGCCGAGTCCGTCCGCAAGGACTATTACCGACGAATTATCGTTCTGTTCGATAATCTCGACATGATCTCCGCAGAGCTGTTCGCCGTCGTGATTTATGCTTTTGTAACCGATATCGGCGCACAGATTATTCATCGGTTATCGACTCCTTTAATTTATAGAGCGCGATCTTCGTCTCCGCCGCCGTCTCGCCTAAGAGCGAAGCGATATCCTGAACTATACGCATCTGCTTGTCTACGACTCTGTCGGCGATTTCGACGGTCTGACGGCTTATGCGCTCCTTCTTTTCGCGCTGAGTCTCCTCCTCCGTCACGTCTCTCAATATGCAGACAAGAAGCCTGTACTCTCTGTCATAAACGATAGTCTCCTCGACGTACTTTTCGTATTCTGCAAGATAAATACGCTTGCCCTCTATACGTGAACCGGATTCGAGCACGGAGTAAAAATCCGCCGTATCCATAATTCTGATGACATTATCGCCGAGAATGTCGGCGGCATAACGCAGATTCATAATTTTAAGAGCCGCCTTGTTAATCTGCTGAACCTCTAATTTTTCATTCAATACTATAAGACCGTTGGGCGTGTTTCTGACTATCGTGTCGGAGAAGCTCTCCGCCTTGTCTTTAAGATACGGCAGGCACATTGAAATTTCCGCCTTGCCCTGGAATATCGCGGCGGCCTTTTCACGGCATGTGTTATATCCGCACGATCCGCAGTTCAATTCATCCTCGGGCTTCATCTTGCCCATCTGGCGTAATATCTCGCGGATCTCGCTCTCCGACGGGGGCTGTAAACGGCGTTCGATAGGCGTAAACGTTTTGTGAAGCAGCTTATCCTCGGGCATGAAAACGTTAAAATCCTTTTTGCCGGCATACTGCGCGACAGCCATATAATCCTTTACCGGCGCGCGGTTAAACTTCTCCATAACGGGACCGCCGATACAGCTTCCCGCGCATGCGTTCATCTCGATAACGCACCTGTGAATCCTGCCGTCCTCTATGTCCTTTAACGCGGCGATACAGTTATCAGTGCCGTCTATCGCCATGTATGTGTAATTCGGATTCTCCCTCGAAAGAGTTTTAAGGACGCCGCCCGCAACGGGAAATATTCTCGCCCTGCTCTCATCGTCGGAGTCCGAGATATTCTCTATCTCAATATTCTCCTCTTTGAGCCACGCGGTAAGCTCGTCGAACGTAAGCACCGCGTCGACCATTCCCTCATAGTACTGCGCCTCGTCCTTTTTTGCGACGCACGGGCCGATAAACACGGTTTTAGCGTCGGGAATTCGTCTCTTAATATCCTTGCAGTGCGCCTGCATGGGTGAGAGAACGTCTGCAAGATACGGCAGAACGTCCGGATGATACTTCTGTATAAGCAAATTGACCGAATGACAGCACGAGGTTATGATGATATCCCTGTTCTCCTCGTCTATCATGCGTTCATATTCTTTTTTAACGATAGTCGCGCCGACTGCCGTTTCCTCAGCGTCGGCAAAGCCGAGTTTTTTAAGCGCGGAGCGCATGGCGTTTATACCCGCGCCGTGATAATTTGCGACAAACGACGGCGCAAGGCTCGCAATAACGGGATCACCCGACTGCAAGAGAACTTTTACTTTCTCCGTCTCGTCGACTATCTGCTTTGCATTCTGAGGACAAACTACGAAGCAGTGACCGCACATTATACATTCGTTCCCTATTATGTACGCCTGATTGCCCGAGAAGCGAATCGACTTAACGGGACAGTGGCGTATGCATTTATAACAGTTTTTACAGTTCGATTTTTTAAGAGTGAGACATTCCATAGATTATTTTCCCTCAAATCGGCTTAAAACATTTGCTTTAAAGAATTCGTCAAACGTTTCCGGCGTAACGCCCGTGAATATTTCGTCGTCAATTGTAACGGTAACGCCCACGCGGTTGCATCTGCCCGTGCAGAAGCTTCCCGCAAGCGTAACATCGTCGGAGAGTTTATATTTTTCTATCGCGTCCTGAAAAAGCCCGACAAGAGCCTCGGTTCCTTTAAGGTGGCAGGACGAGCCTACGCATATCTGTATTATCATAGCCGATATCAAACCCTTTTAAGTATATTTTCGTTAAAGAATTCGTCCGTGCTCTCGGGCGATACGGAGAAAAACTCCCCGTCGACCGTTACGCATACACCCTGTTGACATTTGCCCATACAGAACGTTCCGGCAAGCTCCGCCTTGTCTCCGATGCCGTTATCGTGTATCAGTCTCTGGAGGCGCTCTACGACGGCGCGCGAGCCTCTGATATGACATGACGAGCCGATACAAACGGTTATTTTCATAGTGACGCTCCCCCTTACTCCGCGTGATCCCTGACATCTATTTTCTGCTTTAAAAATTCTCTCTGTTCCTCGTTTCCGCGCACTGTCTCCGCGGCGGCGATAATCGGCGTCCATTTCTGAACGTAATCTATATCGGTATTCGATTTTTCACAATATTTTTTAATGTACATTTCTCCGACGGCAAGCCCCCAGTTCATTCTAAGCGACAGATAAGTTCTGACGGCGTCGGCGGACGCGTTTCCCTGCGCCGCGTGTGACCAGTCGATGATAAAAGGCGTTCCGTCCTCGGTTATTACGACGTTCGACGGGTGGAAATCGCCGTGGCAGAGCTTGAAGTGCGCGGGCATTGCCATGAGTCTGTCGTAAAGGTCGAATCTGTCGGTAGCCGAGAGGTCGGATTTTCTGATGTATCTTTTGAGTTTATCCTTGAGCATTACGAGTCCCGGGCATGTTTTCGAGTGAACCTCAACCTGGAGAGAGGTGAACATTTCGAGATACCCGTCCATATTTTCGGGATGCTCCTGCATCATTTTCGATATCGTCGTACCGCTTATGTAGTCGGTGACGAGAGTCCATTTGCCATCGTGCTTTGCGACTTCTATCACCTTGGGAACGTGCAAACCCGTCTCCTCAATCCTCGCCTGATTAAGAGCCTCGTTGAAGATATCAGCCTTCGAATAGTCGTCGTTAAAAACTTTTAATTTTAAATTTCCGTCGCGGTAGACGGTTTTGCTGTTTCTTACAGCTATCATTCTGTCCTGCGTCATTTTATTTCCCCCGATGTATCATTCACTGATACGATATTCGTTTTTTACATTATTGTCAAGATCCCTGAACGAAAAAATGCCGTTTTCCAGTATTATATATCCGCGGTACGAATTCTCCTTGGGAATCGAGACCGAGCCGGGATTTAAATACGTGTAATTTTCGTGTTTCACCTTCTTCGGAACATGAGTGTGTCCGTGCAGAAGTATATCGCCGTTTTGAATGGGAGGCAGATTGCTTTCGTTAAATTTATGACCGTGCGTCATGTATATAAGTCTGCCCTGTTCGCACAAAACCGCGTAGTCTGCAAGTACGGGAAAGTCAAGCACCATCTGGTCAACCTCCGTGTCGCAGTTTCCCCGAACGCAGAGTATCTCATCCTTTAATTCATTGAGCATCGGAATAACCTTTTTCGGTGCGTACCCCTCGGGCAGATCGTTCCTCGGCCCGTGATAGAGAATGTCGCCGAGCAGAATAAGCCTGTCCGCTTTCTCTCTTTTATAGCACTCAATCAGTTTTTCGCAGTAAAACGCGCTCCCGTGAATGTCTGAAGCTATCATGTACTTCATTTTCAACCGTCCCCTAACTATCCACAAGCAAAAGAGAGCCGAACCCCATAAGCCCGAAACGGTTTTTTCCTTGAAATACGGCAGTATTCCTACGAAAAAGAACCGTCCCCATAGACGCAATCCGCTGTATTTTGGGTGCGAAGCAGT
>UQQT01000070.1 GCA_900543395.1 uncultured Oscillospiraceae bacterium
CACATTCTCGACAGTCTCACAGCTTGTCGAAAACTACTTTTTCGACAAGCTGTGCGGACGGCGAAAATCGCCGTCCGCTGATTTTTATTCCGTTTAATTATTTTTTAACGTTTTCGCTGCCGTCGAATGCGGAAATGTCGACCTCCGCCGAGGACGGCACGTTTATATCCGTAAGCTTCGGGCAGTCTGCGAACGCTCTTGACCCGACGAATTCGACTTTATTCATGCCCTCGATTTTTTCAAGCTCGGAGCAAAGCGAGAACGCTCCCGCGCCGATAAACGTTACCGAATCGGGAATAAGAACCGTCTTTATATTTGTATACGCAAACACGTTCGGGTCGATCTTTTCGACTCCGTCCTCTATAACAAGGTTCTCGATTCCGCTTTGAGAGAACGCGCTGTCACTTATAAGCTTAAGAGACGACGGAACAGTAACGTCCTTTAACGACGAACAGCCCGAAAACGCACATTCGTCGAGAATTGAAAGCTTCGACGGAAGCTTTACGTCGGAAAGGGAAACGCAGTCGGCAAAAGCATATCTGCCTATCGTCGTGACAGAGTCGGGAATTACCACTTTCGTAAGTCCCGTACAGCCCGAAAACGCGTAGTCCCCGATTGACGAAACGCCGTCCGGAATCGTAATCTCCGTTAAGAATGCGCAGTTTTTGAACGCCTCCGAGTCTATCGCGGATATTCCGTCCGCAAATTTAACGGACGTATAGCCGTTCTTTACGTTTTCGCTGTAACCTTTGAATCCCGAACCGTTTACGACGGGAATGTTATCCTCAACGCTGTTTTCCCACGAGGTCTTGCTCGTCGGCTCGCCGGTGGGGACGTTATCGTCCGACGAAGAACGGAATTTACTTATAATAAGTCCCGTCGCGACTCCCAGAACCACGACTATGACGAGAATTATAATACTCTTTTTATTTTTCATCACTGTCGTCCTTTCCTACCGTAAATTTTGCCGAAACAAGCTTGGCAAGACAGGGCGCGAGCTTTTCTCCGTTGAGAAAATCGACTATCGCCTCGCCCATTTTTTCGTTGAACATTCCTCCGCTCATTGCAACGAGCGAACGAATCGGCATCTCCATAGCTCCCGCGACTATCATCTCGGCGTCTGATTTCCCGCCGACAACAGGCGCGAAAAGCTTAACTATCGACTCGACTCTGTCGGCGTGGGGAGTGCCGAGCGCGTCGCCTATCGAATTGTTAATCGTAAGAGGAAGAGTCGGGATATCGGTCTCGATCCTTCTGCCCGTGAGAGCTTCGAAATCCGAACGCGAAAGAGAAGCGACTTTGTCGGTCGAATAAAGCTTATTGACGTTTTCCGGATAGGGAACGTCGTAATTTTTAAATCCGCTTAAAATAAATCTGTCGCGCAGTCTTATGTCCTCGCTTGACGAGCCGATAAGGATGTCGTAGCTTCCGTTTCGGCAGACGAACGATTTTTCGGTTACGTTATAGTACGAGAAATCACCGGGTTCGAGACGGAAAGTCACGCTCTTGCTCTCGCCGGGATTGAGAAACACCTTTTCGAATCCTTTAAGCTCGATGCGGCTCGAAAATACCTGGCTGTCGAGCGGGCTTATATAAAGCTGTACAGCCTCCGCGCCGGGACACGAACCGGTATTAGTAATTGTAACGCTTATGTTCGCGCCGTGGTCTTCGAATATATTTTTATTGTCCGCTTTAAGGTCGGAATACTTAAATTTCGTATATGAGAGTCCGTGACCGAACGGGAACAGAACCTTTTTTGAGAACGTCGAATAATACCTGTAACCGACGTATATGCTCTCCCTGTACTCCGACGTATTCGCCGTACCGGGGAAATATTCATAGCACGGAGAATCCGAAAGTCTTAACGGAAACGTCTCGGGAAGCTTGCCCGACGGCGAAACCCTGCCGAAAAGCAGGTCATACTGCGCCTCGCCGACAGCCTCGCCGCCGAGATAACATTCGAGTACGGACGAAACGGAATCTATCCACGGCATTTCTACGGGAGAACCGTTGTGAAGCACTATGACGACGTTTTTCTGAACCTTGCAGACCTCTTTTATGAGTCTGTTCTGATTCTCGGGCAGTCTCATGTGCTTTCTGTCAAATCCCTCGGACTCGTAGCTGTCGGGAAGCCCCGCAAATATAACCGCCGTATCGCTGTCCGAAGCGAGAGTGACGGCTTCTTTTATTAAATTCTCGTCGATTTTATCCGACGTACAGTCAAATCCGCGTGCGTATTTCACCCTCGGATTGTCCTTAATGCTGTCGAGAACTCCGCTGACCTTGTACGCTCTTATATGCGAGCTTCCGCCGCCCTGATAACGCGGTTTTTCGGCGAATTCACCTATAAAAACTGCCGTTTTCTTTTCGTCAAGAGGTAGAACGGAATTTTCGTTTTTAAGAAGAACGGCGGTGTTGAGCGCGATCTTCTTCGCCGTTTCGTGATGAACGGCTCTGTCGAATTCGAAGCTCTGCCTGTTCTGCTTGTATTTGAATACGACGTTCAATATTCTTCTGCAAGCCTTGTCAAGGTCGCTTTCCTCAATCGAGCCGTCCTTTAACGCTTTTCTGATATTTCTCTCGCCGACTCCGTAGCTTGCGGGCATTTCGAGGTCAAGCCCCGCTTTAAGCCCCTTGCTTCTGTCCTTGACCGCACCCCAGTCGGAGACAACATAGCCCTTATAACCCCATTCTTTTTTAAGAATATCGGTCAGAAACAGCCCGGACTCCGAAATCTGCTCGCCGTTTACTCTGTTATATGAACACATGACAGTGTAGGGATTGCTCCGTTTTACCGCCGTTTCGAACGCTTTTAAATATATTTCCCTAAGCGCACGTTCGTCAACCTCCGCGCTGACGGTCATACGGCGTTTTTCCTGATTGTTGACCGCAAAATGCTTTAACGACGTACCCGTACCCGTCGACTGAACGCCGTTGATATACGACGAAGCAAGTTCGCCCGTAAGATACGGATCCTCCGAAAAGTATTCGAAATTACGTCCGCCCAGAGGTGAACGCTTAATATTTATCGCAGGTCCCAACAGTACGGCGATATCCTCCGCCTGACACTCCTCGCCGAGCGTTCTGCCCGTCTCGTATACTAATTTTTTATCAAACGATGCCGCCAGCGCACTCGCAGCGGGGAAGCACACGGCTGTTATTGACTTGCTGACTCCGAGATGATCTCCGCCGTCGGGCTGTTTGCGAAGTCCGTGAGGGCCGTCGCTCATCATTACAGACGGTATGTGAAGCCTGTCGATATTGACGGTTCTCCAGAAATCCTTACCCGAAACGAGCGATATTTTTTCGTCGAGCGTTAAAAGTGCGACAAGCTCGTCGAGAGTCATAGTATTTTCCTTTTTTTCCTGAGTGCTGTTTTTATTTCTACCCAAGGTTTTCACCCCTTATTTGTAATCTGAGTCTGCGCTGTAAAGAGCAAAATAATTTATCTCGTGCGACATCAGCGCCGTCGCCTGCTCACATGATATTTCGCTCGATTCTATAACAGGAACCATCCGCGCTCCGCTTTGGCTTTTTGCGATAACGCCGCCGCACGCGTATGCCGAATTCGAAATGAACATATACGGCTTTTCGGACGGTTTTTCAAATGTATTTGAATCAATTTTCATATTGTCGGGCTGTTTTGACAGTCTCATATCGACATAAACGCACGCGCTTTTCTCGTTTAAAAGATAACCGCCCGCGGCGGGTTCCGCCAAAGCCGACTGCAGGCTTATATATACGGATACCGCGGTTTTTGACGCATATTTTGAAATCGCCGACCTTACGAACTGCGCCATACGCTCGTTTACGGCGTTCATATCCTTGCCGTCGGAAAATACCGCGGAGCTGAAATTCGAGCACACGGGCAGGCTGACCCCGCTTAAAATAATCTCGTTAACGCCCGAATCCGCGACGTACGAAAGCATTGAGTCAAGATACGCGTCGACCCCGTCGGTAAACGGGTCGAGCCACGCATAACTGTCGGTCGTATCGTTATACCATAATGCGCCGGTTCTGTTTCCGTTTTCGTCGGTGTCCGCGGACTTTCTGACGGAGAAATCGGACAGATAGCTTGCGGCAAATGTGTCGGCGTAGCAGGAGAACATAGCCGAAACCGCGATTGAATTCTCGTCGAATTTACGCACAACGGAGGCAAGATCGCCCGTTACGTACTGAAGTGCTCCCGAAGTCAGACGCGTAATATCGCCCGGTCTGAATGCAAGATAACCCGCGGGATTCTTTACGTCGATTATAACGCCGGTAACGCCTTTCTGTTTAAGCGAAGAACAGAGTTTGTCGATATCCTGCGTATAAATTTTATTGTATGATATAAAAACGCTCTTTCCGTTTTGTCTTGAATCCTCGTTTATTCCCGTTACCCCCTCGGACTGCATAATATCGGCTGCGGGGAGCTTCGAGACGGAGAATCCGACATAAAACAAAACAAACGATACAACGAATACGCACGCGAAAAGTAACGTAAAAAACTTGCGGTTACGTTTTTTTGAAAGAGAGGAGTTTTCAACGCCCGTATTGTTTCTGAATCCTTTTTCATCCGCCTCGCCGGGAAAATCGGATGAGAAGCCGTAATAGCCCCTTGATTTCGACACCGACGGAGATTTAAAAACGCGTGAGGACTCGCTATTCTCTTTTCTCTTTTTTATAATACGTTTGTCTTTCATAAATACCGAACCAAAAATATAATTTACATATTTTTATTTTACTATATATTTAAAATAAATACAACACAAAGAATTAAAAATATAAAGAAAAAAGACCACTCAATGAGTGATCTTTTTGTGACGGCGTCGTCCTATTTTCCCGGGCAGCTGCCCGCCAAGTATCTTCGGCACTGCTGAGCTTAACTACTGTGTTCGGGATGGGAACAGGTGGGACCTCAGCGTCATAAACACCGCCTTATTCTTTTCGTCTTAAGGCGTTTCCCTAAGAACATGATTTATTATATCACAAAAAATCAATTTGTCAACACTTTTTTTAATTTTTTTCAAAAAAGTTTTCACGCCTTATAAACGCGGACGAAAAGACAGTTTATATAAACATTAAACCTTTTTAAGCACAGAAAGAATCTCGCCGACATACGTTCTGTGATAGTCTTTGTCCGCGTAGTTTTTTTCAATATCGGCGTCGATAAATCCGTCCGGGTTCATATCCTGGAACGCTATCTTTTTGCAAAGAAATACGAAATCCGCTTCCCTGCAGTATTCGAACTCGCCGTCGATTACGGGAGTAAAGCCGGTTTCCTTATATTTATCCGTATCTCTTCCGCTCTTATGACCGAATACGCCCAGTTCCTTTTTGCGGTCGGATTTAAAAAAGCTCAGCGAAAAATAATCGCCGTTCTCAGTAAATTCGTACGTATATCTCTGCGGACGGACAAAGCAGATCATAACGTCCCGTCCCCAAAGCTCGCCGAGCGCGCCCCACGAAACGGTCATCGAATTGTATTTATCCCCGACCTTACCGCTCAACAAAGCCCATTTATCCGCGAACATTGTCACGGGATTAAAGTCAATGCTTCTGACGTCTGTTTTTTCAAATGCCATAATATCACCCTCTTTTTAATTATACGCATTTGCCGAAAAAAATGCAACCATAAAACCGCCGTACCGTTTTTTATTCGGCTTGCTTTTGCCGTAACGGCACGGCGGGCGCATCTATGTAATGCGGATGAATCACAGGTTACTCTGCGGGGCATGAAAAAAGGGCATACCCGCCTGAGATACACTTCCGCTGACTGTACCTCAATACATTGTATGCCCGTATTCGATTTGGGGAAGCTTAAATTAAACTCAGCGTGTCGAAAAAGTAGTTTTCGACACGCTGGAGACTGTTAAGAAGGTGTCTGAATTTCGTTTTCTTTCGAGCGTCGCTGTACAAAAGTACCGCAGCGAGAAAAA
>UQQT01000071.1 GCA_900543395.1 uncultured Oscillospiraceae bacterium
GCACATTCTCGACAGTCTCACAGCTTGTCGAAAACTACTTTTTCGACAAGCTGAATCGGCTCGTTTTTTCAAACGAGCCGAAATATTTATTCTTTAATTATTATTTATGAAAGATATCGATAATCCAGCCGAAGCAGGCATAGATAACCTTCATGATTCTCGTAAGCCATGCGGGAGTAAGAACGTCGGAATTAACGAGCTTGAGAGGACCTACGACATCGGCGTAGGTAACGAGTCTGGTCTGATAATTCGTAACGTCGTTCTCATCGAGCTCGAATATGCGGACGCTTCTCTGGTCGCCGTTGCCGTATGCACGGAATCCTGTACCGCCGTTATAACCCATCTTGATGCCGTCCTCGTTAACGCCTACGAAGTTGTTAACGTGGTCGTGTGCGAAGAATGCGCCCATAATGTCGCCGTTCGCAAGCCATGCCTGATACTGACCGGTGATAACGTCGAAGTTCTCCGAGCAGGGAGCCTCGCCTAATTTACCGCCCTCCTCAACAAGGAGATCATGGTTAAGGGTGTACCACTTGGAATCGCGTCTTGAATAGATAGCGCCGTCAACGTTCCATTTGCACTCCTTCATAAGAGAGTAAATCTCCTTAACGGGTACGTGCTGGAAAAGGAGCGAGGGCATAGCCTCTCCGCCGTTTTCGGCTTTAAGAGCGGCAGACGTCTCGTTGTACCATGCAAGCTGTTCTGCGTTGATACCTGCGTATCCGCCCTTAGGCGCTTTATTGTTGGTGTCCATCATGTAGATGTTAAACTTCATCTGACCGTCGGTGCCGTATACGGGAGTATTGAAGGTAAAATGATCGGCGCCTTTTTCACCGTTAAAGCACATTGAGTACGAATTGTAAATCTCATACTGTCCGTCCACGGATACGGTAGACGCTCTGTCGTGGTCATGGTTGCCGAGAGTTGCAAGGAACGGAATGCCTCTGTCCTCAAGGGGCTGAAGAATGTGCTTGAGCGCAAGCTCGTAATCAGCCTTTGAAGCGTTGGGATACATATCGGAAAGCTGGTCGCCTACGAATACTGCGAGGTCGGGCTTCTCCGCGTCGAGAGCGGCGTTAATGAACTTAACGGTTCTCTCGTCGTTTCCCTTACCTACGTCCTGGGTATCGTTAATCATCATGATCTTGAACTTGCCGTCGGAGTTGAAGCTGAGCTTCTCATCCTCGGGAGCGTACGCCGCAAAAGCGCAGACGCTGAGGGTTAAGACCATGACAACAGACATGATGATACTTAAAATCTTCTTCATGAATTTGCTCCTCATTTCTTTTAATTGGTTTATTGCAAACTTAATTCTAACGTTTTAAATATGTTTTGTCAATACAAAAATTGAAAATCTGTTCAATATTTTGTGTGAATTTGACTATATTGTTCCTTTAATGAATTATAATGTTAGCCTATGCTAACATCTGTTAAATTCTGATAACCAAATATTGCAAATCCGCCGGCAGAATACGCCGATTTTATTACAAAACTTCAATATCGGGGAAACGGTTATATCCCCAGTATCTGCCGTTCCATACGATATTATCGTCCGTTACCTCCTTTGTAAACGAAAAGGCAGGCCACGCCGCGTCGAGATCGTTTTTGACTCCGAATGCATTTAATTCATATAAAACAATCATCGCCTTATACTCCCCCGCGGCGAGCGAGGAAACGTCGAAGCTTAAAACGTTCGAATGATTTTTTTCGTCCGTCTTATTAAGCTTTTCCCTGCACAGAGACGCGCCGACGGGCGAATCGTCCCTGTAACGGATTTCGATACGCGCGAAAACGTCGCCGAGACTCCTGTTCTGCCGCCAGCTGAGACGGAAAACGATCTTCTCCCCGTTTTCGAAAACACAGCTGTCCTTATTGAGAATTTCACTCGATATCAAATCCGCGTCGCGCTGTTTTTCGAGGTGCTTTAATCTCGTCATATTCGTATAGTCGTTAAAAAGCTTCTGCTCATACGACTGATTGTCAAGATATTTTTCGATTCCGCCCTCAACGTCGCCGTCGAATATTTTTTTACCCTTGTCGAGAACGACGGTTCTGCTGCAAAGCTGACGGACGGTATTCATGTTGTGGCTGACGTACAGTATCGTCCTGCCGCCGCTGTTTGCCTCCTCGCACATTTTCGTAATGCACTTCTGCTGAAACGCCGCGTCGCCGACGGCAAGAACCTCATCCATTATCATTATTTCGGAATCGAGATGAGCCGCGACGGAGAACGCAAGCTTTACATACATTCCCGACGAATAACGCTTTACGGGCGTGTCTATGAATTTGGAAACCTCGGAAAACTCAACTATTTCGTCGAATTTTTTTGATATTTCGCTCTTGCTCATACCGAGAATCGCGCCGTTTAAATATACGTTCTCACGCCCCGTGAGTTCGGGATGAAATCCCGTTCCGACTTCGAGCATGCTTGCGACTCTGCCCTCTAACATAATCTCGCCCGCAGTCGGGGCGGTTATCTGCGAGAGAAGCTTCAGCATGGTCGATTTGCCCGCGCCGTTGCCGCCGATAAGTCCGACTGCGTCGCCCTTTTTAACGTCGAACGAAACGCCGTCGAGCGCACGGAAACGCTCGTTCAGATGCGGCTGCTCCGCGCCTATTTTTAAATTCGGATCCTCTTTACCGCGGATTCTCGCCATAAACGACTGTATGTCGCCACGAAGCGTTCCTCCGCCTATCGCGCCGAGACGGTATTCCTTTACAACGTCTCTGACCTCTATGATATTACCCATAAATACGTCTCCTCATATCGTGTCCGTAAACGTTTTTTCGACTCTCGAAAACAGTGCGATACCTATAACAAGCACGACGGCTGTAACGCACGCGCTTATAATCAGATAATTCCACGGTATACCCGTCTCCCCGCCGAAAAACGCGTATCTGTAGGTATCGAGAATCGGAGCCATTGGGTTTAACATGAAAATCCTCTTGAGTCCCCCGCTTATCTGCGACGAGCCGTAGGCAACGGGTGAGGCGTACATCCACAGCTGAACACCGAATGTTACAAGCATAGCAAGATCTCTGTACTTAGTCGTAAGCGCGGAGATTATGATTCCGCAGCCGAGCGCGAGCATAGACGTTTCAATTATCATCAGCGGAACGAGAACGAGCGCCCACGTCGCGTGTATGCCGGACGTTCCTTTGATTAAATATACAGCCCATATAATAAAGAAGAAAACCATCTGTATCGCGTACGATATAAGCCCGGACAGCACCGACGAAACAGGCATTACGAGACGGGGGAAGTAGACCTTGCCGAGAATCGCGGAATTCGCGGTAAACGTATTCGCCGTCGTCGTAAGGCACGCCGAGAAGTAGCACCACAAGACGTTAGAACACATATAGAACACGAAATGCGGAACTCCGCCCGTGTCGAGCTTTGCGACGTTTCCGAATACAACGGTAAAGATAACGGTCGTAAACAGAGGCTGAATAACCGCCCACGCGGGGCCTAAGACAGTCTGCTTATACTGTGCTACAAACGTACGTCTGACAAACAGCGCAATAAGATCCCTGTAACGCCACAATTCTTTTATATTCAGATTAAAACGCCCCGATTTCGGACGTATATAAATTCGTTTCGGATTTTTTTCTTCCATCTCTTTCGGACGTTCTCCTTACTTTGAATTATTACAAATATATCATGATTTAATTCTTTACGCAAGTGCAGGGATAAATTTTGTTTTTGAAAAAAAATTATGCCAAAACAAATTTAAAAAAATTTTTTTCTTCCGCCGGGGACAAACTATACAAAAAAGGTGTCTTATGTGTGTATTTAATTTCCATCCGAAGCTATGGATTAAAAACGGGCTTCATGTTATAATAATTTCAAGTAACCTCACGAAACACAATCCGAATCAGAGATTCGGTGTGTTTTAGGGAACATTGAATCATACCGCTTCGGCACAGCGCGCATGTGCGTTATACCATATGCGGTATAATATAATTTAACTGTCAAAAAAAAACGGGTATCGGAGGCGCGAAATTCTGAAATGGCAAAAAAAAGCAACTCAAAAATCATTATAAATAAAAAAACTGCCGTGATATTATCCGTCTCTGCGGTCATAATCACGCTTGTTCTTCTTTTCGTTTTATCAAAACCGGGAATTGTCGTGAACGGCGGAGAAAGCGTGACTCTCGAGGTATTCGAGCCTTACACCGACGAGGGCGCGCGGGCATCGTACTTCGGCATAAATTTAAATGACAGACTAACGCGTGACGGACATGTGGATTCCGAAAAGACAGGTACGTATACGGAAAAATACTATGTCAGATTTTTATGGAAAAAAACCGAGGTCACAAAGACAATAAAAGTCGTCGATACGGTTTCACCCGTTCTCACGCTCAAGGGCGATCCCGAAATCGAGGTCGAGGATATCAATAATTTTAAAGAACCCGGATATACCGCAAAGGATAACTACGACGGCGACATCACGAACAAAGTCAATGTCACGCTGTCGGAAATTATGGTCGGCGAGGACGGCGAAAATATAGTCACCGCGACGTATACGGTTTCAGACGCCGCAGGCAACACCGCAAAACAGCACAGATTTATAAGAGTGGCGGACAGAACTCCGCCCGAGATAAAGCTTATCGGCTCGCCTCACGTCACGATTAAACAGGGAGATAAGTATGAGGAAAAGGGAGCCGAAGCAATAGACAATATCGACGGCAAGGTTGACGTTTCAATCGAGGGAAGCGTTGACACATTGACTGCGGGAACATATAAAATAACGTACACCGCCGAGGACAAGACAGGCAACAAGAGCAAGGCGGTGCGCTTCGTAAGAGTCCGCGGCGCAACGGCAGGCGGAATACCCGCAACCTCCGACACCGAGGGCGAGGCTCCTCCGCAGGGCGGGTCATATATTCATCTTACGTTCGACGACGGTCCGAGCAATAACGTAACTCCGAGACTGCTCGATATTTTAAAGGAAAATGACGTAAAGGCGACGTTCTTTATCCTTAATTACTCCCAGGAAAAGGTTCCCTTATTAAAGCGTATGATAAACGAGGGACACACGATAGCGGTTCACGGCTATTCTCATAAGTATTCGGAGATTTACAAGTCGGAAGAGGCGTTCATGAACAACGTCTATAAATTACAGGAAAAGATTTACGACGACACGGGTTACGTTACGAATATGCTCCGCTTCCCCGGAGGAAGCTCGAACACGATAAGCAAAAAATACTGTCCCGGAGTCATGACGAAGGTCGTTAAACGACTCGACGACGAGGGTATCGTTTACTTCGACTGGAACGTTGACTCGGGCGACGCCGCCGGCAGCGGAATCAACGCGGACAAGCTCTACAACAACTCCGTAAACGGACTGAGAAAGGGCAGGAGCAACATTATTTTAATGCACGACTCCGACGCTAAAACAACGACCCCCGACGCGGTTAAGAAAATCATAGAGTACGGTAAGAAAAACGGATATACCTTCCTGCCGCTCAACGAATCGTGCGCGACAGCCCACCACGGAATCAACAATTAAGCCGGAGAGGTTAAAAACGCCCGGACAGCAAAAACACATTCACACTCAAAAAAATTATAAAAAAATTATATCCACTTTTAAAAGAAAACGGAGCTGTAATTTTTACGGCTCCGTTCAGCTTATCGAAAAAGTTGTTTTCGACAAGCTGTGAGACTGTCGGGAATGTGCCTGAATTTCGTTTTCTTTCCGGCACTCTGCAACACCTAAAACTTTACAAGCATTGTGTCGTATGACAGTGTTT
>UQQT01000072.1 GCA_900543395.1 uncultured Oscillospiraceae bacterium
AGATCGGCAGAGAATACCTGCTCACGGTCAAGGGCTGTCTGCCTGCCGATGATGCAGACGACCCGAAATATGCAGAGTTCGGACGGGAGCTGATTCGATCCGGCAAGGGCGTTTTTACCGAACACGGATTGCTCTTTGTCGACGAGAATACGCCGTTCGTAAGGGATTATGACGGGCAGAATTTTCCGGCATATGTGTATGAGGAAATGCTCTGCTTTTTGCGGGCTGAATACAACGGAAAAACCGAATTTCTGTATTTACCCTGTGAGGAAGAAGTCATTGACAAGGCGTTTGCCCGACTCGGCGCACCCACACCGGACGATGTGGAGCTCTCATGGGAGGACATTTGTATTGATAGCGACAAGTGGGTCGAACGCTTCAAGGAGATCGCCGCCGAGGAAGGTGTTTACGAACTGAACCGCCTTGCCGCCGCCGTCAACAGCGCCGATATGGATATGGAAAAGCTGTGGGCAGTCGCCGAATACGCCGAAGCCGAGAACGCAGAGCAGCTTGTGCGGCTTGCGAAAAGCATCGACTGCTTCACCTTTGTTGAGGGTGCGAACTATTTTCAGGAGATCGGAGAGTATGTAGCACAAAACAACGAGGATTTTACTGTGAATCCAGCCGTGGCAAAGTTTTTCGATTACAGAGCCTTCGGTGAGCATATCGGCGAAATGTATTACGGGAAATTCGTCGACGGCGGCTTCATCTACAACGACACCGACACAAGCCTGCTGGACATCTTATATCAGGACGAGCCTATGACGATGGGAGGAATGTAAATATGATCACCGCAATTATCCGCAATAAAGAGAACACCCTCGTTCTCGAACTGCCCCACAGCATTTACGACATTTATGAAAAGCTGCGCTCCATCGGTATTATGCAGCCGCCGAAACAGATCCCGCTGACCGACAACGAGGACGAGGATATCGGCGTAAAGCTGTTTAGCGAGAGCGACTTCGGTCAGCATCTGCTCCTCACGCTGAACGAGAAAAACACCATTGCCGACGCCAATATGCTGACGCTTGTTATTGGGGCGGCAAGCGAGGACATCAAAGAGGAACTGGAACAGAATATCCTCTATGACCAGTACGACTCAATGGATGAAGTGATTTCCGCCGTCCGTCAGATGACGCAGGATGCCGGTCCCGTAAAGGCTGTGTTCTTCTGTCCTCTTGTCGGGAATATCGACGAGGGCGACGGAGATATGTTCACGGTCGGAGATTCCTACCTTGCCGACAGCGCCGATGAGATCGCTAACGCATTAAAAAAATACACCGCCAATGACGAAAACGATATGGCAACCTACTATAACAAAGATGACGGCGTGAGCGAAAAAATGACCTCGGCTGTATGGTCGGTGGAAATGCACGGCGATAGGCTGTTCGGACGAATTGACTGCAGTCTCAAAGAAGCTCTCACGGCAGAGGAAACGGAAGCACTTCGGGATTGGCTCACGGGACAGTGTTCGGACGGACTCGGCGAAGGCTTCGAGCAGCAGCCCATTGATACGATGGACGGCGAGCTGTTCGTCTCGTTCTGGAACAGCGGCGATGACTACGCCATGATGACCGAGGACGAATTTGAGGATCATCTGCAAAATACCGAAATGACGATTGGAGGAATGTAATATATGGCTTGCTCCTTGCATTGGTAATGGTACTCAGCGCTTTCCCGATCTCAGCGTTTGCGGCACCTGCCTCGGACATCCCCGACAAAATGCTCGATAACCCCATCGTCAGAGCGCTTGCCTATACCGGCTACAATGTGCAAAAGCAGAAGGATAACGGCACGATCTATCAGACCGGACACTACGGCGGCGCACTGAAACGAAATGCACCGAGTATCCTCTCGGATATTCATTACAGCACTTCGCTTACGGGTAAGGAAACGGTTTCCGACTCCTCGACCGTGACGGGAAAAGCACCGAATATTGCAAGGTTCGAACAGTACGGTCTCTGCTGTGCAAGCTTCGTGACCTACTATATTTGCAACTACCTGCCTAACATTGAGGGTGTGGATACGCAGTTTATTACCGACGCCATCAAAGCTACGGGAACGAATTCGCAGGCCGTTGTGACTTGGCAGAACGCGCTGAATAAGCTTGCCTCGCAGGGTAAGGTCGAAAAGGTCGGCACGAGTCCGAGCAATGTGGACTATTCCAAGCTCACTCCCGGCGACATTATCATCTTCGGCAACAGCTCAAGCAGCCATGTCCATGCGGCTATTTTTGCGGGCGTGTATAACGGCAAGCACTTCATTATCCATGTAGGTAATGAGAGAGGCCCCGAAATCAACACCACCGAAGGTATGGCACACTCCTCCAACGGAGATAAGGCATCCACGCCGAACGGATATTATCATCTGCCGGATGAACTCTTTATCGAAAACGGTTTTATGGAGGTTAAAAAGACCGATGAAAACGGCAAGGCACTTGCCGGAGCCGTATTCGTTGCCACAAATCAAAAGACGGGTAAAGCATACAAGATCGGCCCGACCAATGCCTCCGGCTATGCCAAGGCTGCCGATCCGATCCCGTTCGGCACTTATACCGTCAAGGAAACCGTGTTCCCGAAGGACTACCGTGCTTACGGAAAATCCGAATGGACGGTCACACTCAACAAGAACACCCCGAACGCCACGATTACCATTAAGGCTGTCAACGAGCTGATCCCAGGCAGTGCCAAAATCGTCAAGGTCAGCGAGGACGGCAAAGTGGACGGTATTACCTTCCGCATTCAGGGCAACGGCATCGACAAGACCGTTAAAACCGCAAACGGCGGCGTGATTCAGGTAGATAACCTCAAGCCCGGCGTTTACACCGTGACCGAAACCGAATATGACAAATATATTCCGCAGCAGAAATAAAAAGAATATTTATATAGAGAAACTAATGCTTTGTTCTGTGAACAAGAAGAATTTGCTATATGGTAATATTGACTTTTTATTCTGCTGTTAATCAAATCCCCAAGCTATTTGAATTCTATTAGAACGACAAGTATGTGACGTGATTACGTGTATCATTTTTCTGCTCGTATCTTGCATAAAAGCACAGAAAGAGGCATGCTTAAATCTATTGTGAAAATTGAATTAGTATACGCTGGCAGAGTATAGTAAAAAATAATGATTTTTTGTAAAATTATACTATTTGATGAAAAGAATGCTATTGATAATAATCATTTTATAGCAAAGGCTAACAAATTCTTATCTCATACTTTCTTTTTTCCTTTCAATCAACGGTGTTTTTATACTGCTTTTGTAAAGTATGTTCTTACTCTTTTTATGAATTATCTTATTACGCTATAAAGAAATCCTTATAAAAATAAAAAAGTGCGTTTCCTTAATTTGGATGTTACACCAAATTTCTATTTGACGCCTTATTAGCACGTGGCTAAATAGAGGTGTTTTTTAATACTATAGATATATAGCATTATTCTATCAATAAACTCTTAAAATATGAAACGATTAAATCAAATTTAATTGAAAACTAAACGTTATTGTAATAGTGTGAAGATGTTAAAATTTTATAAATATTAAAGAATCTTAAAAAAGTTCAATATTAAATTATTCGAGAGGGATGTTTATGAAAAAGAAAGTTTTATCAATAATGCTATCGATAATAATGTTATTTGGCTCAAGTTATTGTTGGTTATATTCGTATGCTGAAAACTCGCTTATGAATTACAATAAGAACCTGTTAGAATCGATTTTATCTGACAGATACTGGTTAATTGAAACATTAGTTGACGGAGATTTAAGCAACAATATTTATGCTGCCACTAATGGTCAAACTGGTTTCATGCTGAATGAAGTGCTTGAAAACTACAAAAAAGATGAAGCGTTTAAGTTTTTAGTTGACGCAATGGAAATGTATTCAAACGGCGACGAATATGCTAGCGGATTAA
Organism: uncultured Oscillospiraceae bacterium; assembly: GCA_900543395.1. Classification (GTDB taxonomy): domain Bacteria; phylum Bacillota; class Clostridia; order Oscillospirales; family Acutalibacteraceae; genus CALACW01. The sequence continues at coordinate 3,909 of UQQT01000072.1, forward strand.
CCGATAGTATTTTGTCAACGTTGATGGAGCTTTTTGGATTAAGCGAAATTGATGGTGTCGGTTCACAAGTTGACAGTCTTGTAAAAAGCGTTGACGAGCTTAAATATGAAAGCATAATAAAAGATGTTCTTGTAAAAGATTACACGTCAAGTTGGGGCGAAACATATAATGAGCAAAATATGCAATATGAAATAATGAAGCAATCTGCTGAGATTTGCAACAATATTTCAAATTTCAGCAATTCTGTAGCGGATATAATAGGATTATCGGGCAGTGGCTTTCAAGGAAGTGTTATTACATATGACCCGTTTAACGAAAATCAAGCGGATTATAAAGTAACTACCGAAAATTACGTAAATCATATTTTAAAGAGCTATAAAGGTGTTGTTTCAAATTTAGTAAACGATGATAAATTTCAAATGCTTGATTCAAGCAAAGCGCTAAAGAAAAAAGTTTTAGAGGCCTCAAGCGTAGCCCTTGCTTCGGCATATCAAAAAGTAGTTTTTGAAACATCTGAAACTTCGCCGATGTTGGTTAAATTATTTTGTGAAGACTTTAGCGAAGAATATGCATCTTTAGCAAAAAAGAATGGTAAGGCGTTTAAATTAGCAAATAATGTGTTAGAACAAAGTATTCTTGCCGATAGCATTGTTGCGCAAAAAGATGGAATGACTGCAACTTTAAATAGAGTTGCAATAAATACTGCTGATAAAAACATCAAAAAGACGATGAATGGATTCAACAAAATTGTTGATGATTCAAGCGACGCATACATTTTAAATCAAATTGCAGAATACTGCGGTTCAGAAAAAGTTATTTCAAATTTTGTAAAATCAAAAATTGAAAAATCTCTTTCGAAATATGCAATTGATGCTGCAACATTTCCTGTGAAAAGTGCAAAACAGATGACATGTTCAGCCGTAATGAAAGCACTTTCGATAATCGAATTGTCAACATGGGTTGCAGACACGGCTACAGGCATCAAGGACACTTCTAAAAAGACTTATATATGCAAATACATAAACAAACTGATAAACGAAGTGGTTAAAACATATAAGATTGATTTGAAGAACTATCAAAACAATAAAACTGATGAAAATGCTGCTCTTGTTTTAAAAGATTTAGAGCTGTTAAAAGCGTTAAGACTTTATGGAGAAAAGACAGCTTATGACACTATTAGGAATCAAACAGATTCATGGATTGGAATTCTTTTAGGCGGAAACGACGTAGCTGAATATTTAGACACAAAAAATCAAAACAGTATTGATAACTTGCTCGGTTGCAGTTTTGAAAGAAAATCCGCAAGTGAAATCACTCTTTCCGAAGGCGATATATTCTCAATCGCTGACGATACAACACAAGGGGGTAAAAAATTCACAAGAGCTGTATGGAAGAAAGCTTCCGGCGGTACTATTACATTTGCAGAACCTGATTACAAATTGGCAAACGGAATTTACTTAAACGGTGGCGAACTTAGGATTATATCGGCATGCGAAGGTTGTTATATTCCCTTTGTTAAAAGCTCCGTTGCAGGCGGTAAAATCAGCATATATTGTTCTGCAAA
>UQQT01000073.1 GCA_900543395.1 uncultured Oscillospiraceae bacterium
AAAGGCGTGAGACGGTGCGTTTTGGGCTTATGGGGTTCGGCTCTCTTTTGCTATACTTTATAATCCCGAAGTCCCGCCCGACCGAGGGATTATTAATTTTTTATTCGTAACGGCAATAGCAAGACGGGTTTTGTTGGTAAAGCCCGTTTTCTGAAGCATATTCGTTATATGATACTTAACGGTTCCTACGCTTATCGACAGTCTCTGCGCCATTTCGTCGTAGCTCATGCCCTCGGCGACCAGACGTAAAACTTTTAGTTCGGAATTCGTAAATTCGCTCGAATCTGCAAGTCCTATTTTGACCGTAGGCGTAGAATCGGGATAAACGCTCTCCCCTGCGGCGGTTCTTTTCATTACTTCGTCAAGCTCGGGAGTATCCTCGTCTTTATACCAAAACGAATCGGCGTGCGCGGTCTTTGCCCGCTTGATAAAACCGCACTCAACCATCGATGTTATAATAATAACATTAACGGACGGAAAATTCTTTTTCAGCCCGGCACAAGCGTCTATGCCGTCCTCGTCGTGCTGAGTGCACACGTCCATAAGGACCATGTCGACGTCGTTCGTTTCGCAGAATATCTCCGCCATGGAAGCGTTGACAATGGAACCGCAGACGCAGAATCCGTCAAGCTTATCCACATAGTTTTCAAGATATTCCCGCGTAAGCTTCTGATCCTCAACAATTAAAACTCTGTTCATTCTAATCCTCCTGCGCGGCAGAAATTTTTATTATAACCGCAAATTCGGGACGGCTTATGACAGTCATCGTCCCCGCATTTTTTTCCGCTCTGCGCCTCAATGCGGACAATCCTCCGCCCTCGGTTATTTCACCATCGGGCGGAATACCGTTATTTGTAATTTTAATTTTTATATCGTCCGAAACGCGTTTTATATCGACATACATTTTAGAAGCGTCGGCATGCCTTACGGCGTTTATCAGACAGGTTCTGACAGCCGAAATCACCGTATACGCGTTCTCCGAACCGCTCGGCATTTCACCTCGGATTATTATTTCGAGTCCCATTTTTTCAGCCGATGAAATCAAAAAGCCGAGTTCATCGTCCGTTTGAGTCTCGTTATCCTTCTTCATAAGAGTAACGCTTTCTCTCCACATATCAATAAGTTCATCCGCGTTTTGAGAAGAATCGTTCTGCGTAAGATATCTTCTGACCGCCGTAATACTTCTGCCCAGGTCGTCGTGAATCTGCATTTTAAAATTAAGTATTTCTTCTTCTCTCGTCGCGGTAACTACGTTTTGGGAAAGCATACGTAAATTATCGGACGCTTTTCTCAACAGCTCGTTATCATATTCAAGTTCCTGTTTAATTTTATAAATATCGGTAACGTCGTTTGCCGTAAACTGCGAATATTTCTTTCCGGAGCAGACGATAACAGACTTTTCAAAGGTTCTTATCCGTCCGTCGGAAAAAATAAATGTTCTGTCGTCGGCGTCGATCCGACGTGCAGACGCCGGCGGAGATTTTCCGTTAAGCACGTCGTCAAGCTGTTTCATCATTCGGACACCACCGTCCGTCAGCTCGTTAAGAAGCGTCAGCATGGTATGGTTTGTAAGAACCGCAAACGAATCGGAATCAAAAAATAAAATTCCCGCAGGTAAATTGTCAAGTGCATTTTTTACCGACTTTTCCGTTATGACTCTGCGTGAACGCGTGGTATTGAATATTATTTCAAAAATCGGAACAAACGCAAGTATTATTTCCGCAATAATGACAATGGGAAGCGTTAATTTTTTCGTCAGAATATATCCTATTTGATAAACGCTCATTAATGAAAAAAACATAATATCCGCAGTCAGAAGAAGCGCATTGAAAAACACGTACGCTTTCCTGCGTTTTGCTGTTCGTATGCTTATCAGCGCAAAGGTCTCTATAATGCATATAATAAGCATTACCGCGCAGAAAACAGTCCTTACGCCGAGGGAGGGTATAACATAATCGTTCATATACCGTCCCCCCTTTTTGCGTGAACTCTGTAAATTCCGTCGTCCTCGCAGAAAACGGTACAGCCGTCAAAAGGTATCGCCTTTATTTCTTTTTCGCTTTCTATCTCAAAATCAGCTTCGAGAACTCCGCGTATACTCACGACCCTGACGAATATAACGTTAATGCTCTCAAAAACAGTTTCGATTGTTTTTTCGAACGCGTCGTAAATGAATTCAAGCTCTTCTATATCATAAAATCCGCTCGCGTCAAACGACATTGAATTCTCCTTATTGCACACGCTTAAATTCGACAGCGATTCCGAAAGACAGAGTTTCAGCTCGTTTACGTCGGTTTTCCCGTTCTGAAATCCTATGAGCATGAGATTGCATCTTCGTTTTATATACGCGCCGACTACGGTTATTTTTCCGAGAATTACGCGTTTCGAATTCTCGTCGGCAGTCGAAAATTTGTCAAAAAGAGCGTTTACGGTTTCTATTTCACAGCGCGTCTGCGTCTGCATGGCGTCGTAAAGCTTGTTCTGCTGATTAAGACTCTGAATTTTAAACAACGTTCTGTAATTTTCCTCAAGAATCAAATTCGAATCGGCAAGCGATTCCTTTGCCTCGTTGAGAGAATGAATAGCCCCGACAAGCTCGGAAACGTCATCCTGCCACATAACGTATCCGCCGTCTATCGCAGAAGCAAGCAGTCTCATCCCGCCGTCAAAACGAACGCATCCCACGCTCGCTCGGCGCAGATCGTCACGGCTTACGTCCGGTGCGTTCGCCGAAACGTATACGGTATTGAAGTTTTCATCCGTGATTCTCGCACCTATTGTGCTCGAGGCAAATATCGCACTGTACTCGCTGTTTGACTGTATAAATCCGATTCTTATACATATTTCGAATACGGCAATAACACACAGACAGAACACCGGAGTATAATCGGGAAATAAGAATATGAGCGGTTTAAAGCGAAGATAGTAGCCGAGCGAATATACGGCAAGAATAACGATAGGAATAAATGGCAGATTATTATACCTTTTCTTTTTATATCCACGGCATCTTATAAGAATTTTGACAATAGACGACACACCGCAAATCGCGATCCACGAAACGATTATCCAGTATCCGGTACCGTAAACGCAGTTTTTATCAGTATGTACGTTTGAAGTGAACGAAAAAACTTTGAAATGCATGTCGTTTGTCAGAACAAGCAGAAACAGTGCGGAGCTGACCGCAGCCGAAATATATTCCGCTTTCTTGGGCAAATACGTTTCGGGTCTGCCTATACACCCCGAAGCCATAAATGCCGCCGGCGGAATCAGAAGCATAGGCAGATAGTAAAAATACCAGCAAATCCTTGCAATATCCGCGTCGTTTCCTGAAATATGATACTTAAACGATCGAATAAAAATCCAAAATACCGACAGTGCGGATATCAAAATCAGAAAAAGTCTCGTAGGTTTATGGATAATTCGTCTCGAAACGTCGGTACACCATAAGATAAATACGGATATAAAAATTATGGAACGCATTACCGAAAACATCTCTTTTAAATACACGGAACTTAAAACATACGTGTACATAAAACGCAAAAGCACTGCGGTAAAGAGCAAAACGAATATTATTATAATGTCAAAAGGTATTTTTGTTTTCTTTTTCATCTCGCCGATTCTCCGACACGATATATTTTGCTTATATATTACATTATATATTAAACTGCGTAAATAGGCAATAAAAATATCCCGCATAATATCTGCGGGACATTTTTTATTCTTTTACCGCCGTAAAAAACAGACGGGGCATTTTGAGTAAAACCTTGCCGTTTGCCATTATCGTATACTCCTCGGCTGTTTTCTTTTTAAGGTCGGACAGAAATTCCGATTTCGATACTTCGTCCATTCTTTCAAAATGCGGTCTTAATCCGCTTGAATAAAAAAACCTTTCATATATATATCAATTTAATTCAATATTCAATATTTCTTTTGCCGTTTTTTATTGACCCGAAATATAAAAAGATATATATTATTGACATAAAGACGTTAAAGAGGTCATAAAAATGAAAAAAGAAAACGGCGATATAATCATAAAAACCGTGAATGAATCCGACGCGGACGAGCTTTTAAAAATATATGCTCCGTATGTTCAGAACACGGCGATTACATTCGAATACAACGTCCCCGGCATAGCCGAATTTAAAAGCAGAATCATGAATACATTAAAAAAATATCCGTATTTAAAAGCCGTGCGGGACGGTGAAATTATCGGCTACGCATATCTGGGAGAATTTAAGGAAAGAGACGCTTACATACACTCGGCGGAAACTTCAATTTACGTAAAACAAAAAGAACGCCGTTCGGGAGCGGGACGGGCGATGTATGAAGCTATTGAAAAAACCGCAAAAATGCAGAATATTCTCAATCTCAACGCATGCATAGGCGTCCCGAGAATCGAGGACGAACACCTGACATTAGACAGCGTTAAATTCCATGAAAAAATGGGATATACCCTCGTCGGAAAATTTAATTTCAGCGGGTATAAATTCGGCACATGGTATGACATGATTTGGATGGAGAAAATGCTCGGTGAGCATACAAACTCCCCCGCCGGATTCAGAGCATTCAATACTTTAAAAAAAGAAGAACTCGCCTCGGCAGGAATATATGCGGAATAAGACAAAGGACGGAGGATTTAATGCCCCCGCCTCGGACTGTCGATAAAGTACCTGAATCACGCCGAAAAAATAATTACATATTGTTTTTTTAACCTAAGAAATTTTTTATCGATAACTTTGCAAACATACTTTTATTCTTATTGAAATGTCCCGAAACCTGATGATTTCGGGACATTTGCGTTTTTCATTTTTTTCTCGCTGCGGTACTTTTGTACAGCGACGCTTGAACTCTGTAACATCTAAAGGTTTACATCTGATTGCAAGTATGGCTGCGT
>UQQT01000074.1 GCA_900543395.1 uncultured Oscillospiraceae bacterium
CGTAATTGCACCCCCTTAACGGGTTTCTATCAAAATTAGAGTCATTTGCCAAAAATCGGCAAGTATCTGACGGTACTTGCCGATTTTTACGTATTCACTCTTTTCCATTCTCCGCTTTTTAACAAGATTCCGCCATGTTTCAAAACAATATTATATTTTCCAATATAAAAATCCGTCGTATTTCATATTCTCCGTTGCAACCCATGCAGGAATGTGCTATATTAAACTAAGCAAATCAATTTTCGGAGGTTTCTTATGGCTTCGGGACTGCCAACTGCATTTAGACATATAAAAGACAATCAAAAACCGCTTCGTTTCAAATCGAACGGAAAATTCAGAATTCTTCACCTTACCGACATTCACGAGGTTGACCCTGCAATGGACGACGGCGTTTTTTTGTCCGGAAGGCTCAATGGGGCGCCGTGTCCGACGAACGAACGCAGAGACGAATTCGAAAGCTGGGTCAGAACGGACGATATCGCCGCGGCATTTTTCGGTCACGACCACGTAAACGATTTTACCGAAAACGTTGAGGGCATAGACCTTGTTCAGACAATAGGCGCGGGCTGCCACACATACGGAGGCGAGCGCGGCGGCAGGCTCATTATTCTTGACGAAAACGTACCATATAAGTACGAAACGGAAATATACCGTATAGACAAAATCTCAAACGGGAAGGTTTAACATATGAAGCTGACTGTAAACAAAAACTCGATAACCGGCAGAATAAAGCCGATGAACGCCGTTAACAACGGTCCTGTATATACCGAGAACGCCGATCAGAATTTAACGAACATGCCGTATTTTATCGACGCTGATATTCCTTACGCCAGAACACACGACTCATCGATATGCTATGATTACGGCGGAGAGCACTGCGTTGACATAATCGGAATATTTCCGAATTTCGAAAAGGATGAAAACGACCCGAATTCGTATGATTTCGCGCTTACGGATATGTATTTAAAAAATATAGAACGCTCAGGAGCGCAGGTATTCTTCCGTTTCGGCAATAAAATCGAACACTGGCCGAAGCATTACGGCATTATACCCCCTAAGGATTATAAAAAATGGGCTGTGATATGCGAGCATATCATAAATCATTATAATTACGGCTGGGCGGACGGCTTTAAAATGGGAATAAAATACTGGGAGATATGGAACGAGCCCGATTTTAACAACAAATGCTGGCTCGGAACGCCCGAGGAATTCTACGAGCTTTTCGCCGTCACGGCAAAGCATTTGAAATCAAAATTTCCGTCTCTTAAAATCGGAGGTCCCGCAGTATGCTGTTATAACGAAAAATGGCTCGTACCGTTTTTTGAATATATGCGCAAACACGGCGTACCCATGGATTTCTACTCATGGCATCGTTATTCCGATAAAATCGAGGATTTCACTCTCGACGCAGAGCGTCACCGCGAGCTTTTGGATAAATACGGATACACAGAAACCGAAAGCATATTAAACGAATGGAACTACGTTGTCGGCTGGGAGGGCAAAACGTGGAGAAAAAGCCTTATTGAAATGAATTCCGTAAAGGGCGCGGTTTTTTGCGCCGCCGTCATGGCGCAGTGTCAAAAATCCTCAGCCGACATGCTCATGTATTACGACGCAAGAATTCAGTCAAGCATGAACAATCTGTTTGATCGTAATACGCTTGAGCCGAAAAAGGGCTACTATCCCGTCAAGCTATGGGGTGAAATGCTCAAAATGGGGGCGGAGTGCAAAACAGAATGCGACATTCCCGATATCTACGCCGCGTCCGCCGTCGGAAACGGAAAAAGCGTAACCATGATAGCATACTACTCTGCCGATGACCGTGCAGTAGCGCGTTCGTTCAAAATCGACTTCGGAAAAAACGAAAAGGACAGGCTTTACAGCATTTTTACGCTTGATGAGGATAAGGATTTCGAGCTTACCGAAACCTGCGCCTCCGACAACGGAGAATTTTTTATTACAATGAAGCCCAATACCGTAATAGCGATAAGATAAATGAAGGACTATATATTTTTAATAACAATTCTTATTCTGCGTATTCCGCAGAGCTTCTTTAACAAGAAAACAAGCACTCTCGTCACAAGCACGCCGAGGTACTTCGTATACTGTTCTTACAGCTACGTTCTTGCGGGATTAATCGCGTTTGTTCTGATGCTGAGCGAGGGACTGCCCGAATTCAATCCGTACGCATTCGGGATATCAGCGCTCGGAGCCTTGGCACTTGCACTTAATATTTACTTCAGTCTCGAATCGCTCAAACACGGAGTTATGGTTCTGTCCTCTCTCGCAGGCTCGGCGGGACTGCTGATTCCCTGCATCGCAGGAATATTTATGTTCGCAGAAAAAATGAAGCTCATGCAGTTTGCGGGAATTGCTCTGCTTATATTCTCGGGATGGCTTCTCATCGGCTATTCAAAAAAACAGACGGGTGCGTTTACGTTTAAAACTCTGCTGTTGTTGATCGGCAGTATGTTATCAAACGGAACGGTCATGCTTTCGCAGAAAATGTTTTCGAAATATCTTCCCGATATGAGCGCGTCGGTGTTCTCATTTTATACGTTTTCACTGCTCGGCGCGGGTATGCTTGCAGGACTTATTATAAATTCGTTTTCGAAAGCAAACAGAACAGAAATCAAAACCGTCCCGCGTAAGCTGTTTTTATACGGAACGATTCTGTCGGTTATTCTGTTTGCAATAAATCAGCTTGCCACCGTCGCGGCGAAAAACGTTCCGTCAGCCGTTATGTTCCCGATAAACGACGGCGGAGCGACAATAATTTCCGCACTGACGGGCGCATGCTTCTTTAAAGAAAAGCTTACGAAGCGAAGCGCTGCGGGAATCCTGCTCGGCATAACGTCTTTAATAATTATTAATTTTGGTTAAAGCATTTTAATTATAATTAAAATAGCACTATTAAATAAGGAGCGAATTAAAATGAAAGATAAAATCAAGGTTGCTGTTATCGGCTGCGGAAATATTGCAAATTCGGCGCACATTCCCGCATATATGGAGTCCGACAACGCCGAAATCAAGTATTTCTGCGATATTCTGCATGACCGCGCGGACAAAGCCGTAGAAAAATACGGATGCGGCACGGCGGTTTACGACTATCACGAAATTCTCGACGACCCGGAGCTTGACGCTGTTTCCGTTTGCACGCACAATGATTTTCATTCTATTATTTCCATCGACTTTATGCGTCACGGAAAGGACGTTCTGTGCGAAAAGCCCGCCGCAAGAATACTCTCAGAGGCTCTCGAAATGGAAAAGGTTTCGTACGAAACGGGCAGATCTCTTTCTATCGGCGTATGCAACCGTTACGCAAACTCCGTAAACCGCATTAAGAAAATGATAGCCGACGGCATGCTCGGCGAAATTTATCACGTTTACGCTTCATTCAGAGCGTACCGTTCTATTCCCGGACTCGGCGGAGACTTTACGACTAAGGCCGTATCGGGCGGCGGAACTCTTATCGACTGGGGCGTTCACTTTCTCGACCTTATCATGTACTGTTTAGACGACCCCAAGGTTCTCTCGTGCGACGGCGAGGCGTTCTGCAAGCTCGGTAAGGATATGAAAAATTACGTAACGACCTCCATGTGGGCTAAGGATTCGTCCGATATCGAACACGGAACATACGACGTTGACGATTCTGTTGTCGGAATCGTAAGAACCGACGGCGCACTTATCAGCTTCAACGGCGCGTGGGCGCAGAATATCGGCGTCAACGAGGAAAAATATATCGACTTCATGGGTACAAAGGGCGGAATACGTCTCATGTACTGCGGTAATTTTACATATTATACAAATAAAGACGGCGCGCTTTACGAGGTTACGCCGACGTATGAAATGAACGATATGCACAGAGACGAGGTTCTCGACTTCATCGAAGCCGTACGCGAGGGCAGAAGAACGAGAAACGACATCAAATACGCTGTCGGAACCTCGAAAATTATGCAGGCTATATATGATTCTTCGGATAAGCATTCGGAGTTTAAATTCTGAAATACATATAATAAAATCGGCTCCGCTCTATCAATGAGGGCGGAGCCTTTTCATATTATTCTTTACTTATTTTGTTTTTATTTCTACGAGCACAGCGTCTTTCACGTCGAAATAATCGTCCGTATTATTGCTGAATCCGGCCGCCTTCCACGCCTGACCGAATGTAATATCCTTTATATTGCTTAAATATACAAACGTCGAATCGACGGCAGCGTTCGGCATTCTGCCCGAAATCTCCAGTCTGTATTTATACGTATAACCGTCCGCGGTATACGTACCGTCGGCGTTTTTAATGTACGTTTTCGAATTCGTGTACGCAGTCGAATAAATCTCAGATTCGTCCGAGCCGTCACTGCGGGCATTACATCCGGCGAAACCGAATATGCATACAATCGCCAATAACAAAACTATAAGCTTTTTCATATCAGTCAGCCCTCAGTAAAATTCTGTCATTATAATGATATCATATATCCGCGCCGTTTTCAATCGCACAAAAACCCCGCGCTTCTTAATGAAACGCGGGACAGACTGTCGATAAAGTACCTGAACCACGCCGAAAAGATAATTATATTTTGTTTCT
>UQQT01000075.1 GCA_900543395.1 uncultured Oscillospiraceae bacterium
GAAGCGGAAAGAGGGTGGATATAAACCTTATGAGTTCGACTCTCTTTTGCTATATTATTTATAAAACTTATTTTTAAGGAAGCCTGTTCGCCTTGCGACGGCTTCTTTTGTTATTTTACTTTGTGAGGTCATATCGAATGCGTGCATTGTACCTTTAGTTTCGTATAAAACGGCGTTGTTTCCTGCGTTAAGCATGGATTTGTAAAGGTTTACGCCCTCGTCTCTTAACGAGTCGAATTCCGCGGTCTCCGTATATGAATCCGGGAGATTTGAAAAATCACCGGCAAGTGCGGGCGCACCGTAACACATTTTATCTTTATCTGCCGCAGGCATGTACAGCTCCCACATTTTTTTTGAAAGCTTTGCATTCCACACGGGGGTGTCGGTAAATTCTTTCATTGACTGCGTCTGCATACGGCAGTCCGTAACAGGATATATAAGCTCCATTGCACATATCGGAACCTCGTCCGAGTCTCTCGCCGTTAATGCAACTCCGCCTGTCAGCGCTCCTCCCGCACTGTCGCCCATAATCGCTATTCTGTTCTTGTCAATACCGAGAAAAACGGGATTTCTGTATGCCCATTTCAGTGCGTCGTAACAGTCGTTAACGGGAACGGGAAATTTATATGCCGGCGCGACTCTGTAATCGACAAGCAGAACTTTGCACGGAGTGAACCGTGCGTACTGTTTCATAAGTCTGAAGTGATGAGGAGCCGATTTGTAGATAAATCCTCCGCCGTGATAATAAACGAGCAAAGGCGCGTTTTTTTCGCTTTCAAGCGTAAGGGGGGTATATAAAAGCGCGTTTATGTAAGCGTCCCTGACGGGAATTCTTATTCTTTTAACTTTAACGTTTCTGTCCGATCTCGGGAGCGTTACAAGCGAACCGAGAGCCTTTTCGGCAAGGGGAAGTATAGGCTCGATTATCGGGAACGTAAACAGTTCCGAAAACAGAAATTCTTTTTTTATTGCGTATTTACCCATAAAATCCTCCGAATATTTGTATCCGTATTATTATAATTGAAACAGTCAAAAATATCAATATTGTTCTTTTCGTTTGAAACGTCTGACTTTATTTATATAACGTTCGAAGCTTCCCGAATTTAAAAGCTCCGTGAGGACGAGTTGTTCGAATGTCGGGACGGTGCAGGAATAGAAACCGAGCTTTTCATTGAATAATGAAACAAGGCTCTCGGGCAGAACCATATATCCGACTCGAAACGACGGTGAAATGGTTTTTGAAAAAGTATTGAGATAAATAACGTTGTCGTTTTTTGAAAGCGAGAAAAGTGTTTCCGTGGGTTTTGACGAAACCGAGAATTCCGAATCGTAATCCGATTCAACGATAAATCTGCCTTTTTTATCCGCCCAGCGCAGATATTCATGTCTTTTTGTTGCGGATGCGGTTACTCCGCTGGGAAAACTTCTGTACGGAGTCGTGTGCAGGATATCGGCGTTTGTTTTTGAAAGAGCTGATGATTCTATGCCGTCGTCGGATAATGGCAGCAGTTCGTAATTTACGCCCGAAGCCCGGTAGACCTGCTCGATTTTTTCATATGAAGGATGTTCTATTGCGTATGTTTTATCTCTGCCGAGCAGGGAAATTATCATTGAATAAAGGTACTCGGCTCCGGAACCGACGATTATCTGTTCTGTTTCGGCAATTATTCCGCGGTTTCTTGCAAGGTAATATTTAAGCGCGTCCCTGAATTCGATACAGCCCGAGTTCGGGGATTTTATTAATATTCTCTCTCCGTAATCCGTGAGGACCTTACGCATTGTTTTGCTGAGAACCGAAATCGAGAACGCGGGACAGTCCGGAGTTCTCTTTATTTCGGAATTTATAATACTCACCTCATGCTCTTTTTCGGGCATGAATCCGGCGAATCCGTCCGAAAGTCTGAACGCTGTATAATATCCGCTTCGCTCTTCGGCTCTTGCATAGCCCTCGTCGCACAGCAGGGCGTACGCGTGTTCGACGGTAACGGTACTGACTCCGAGTTCTTCGGACAGAATGCGTTTTGACGGCAGTTTATCGTTATATTTAAATACCCCTCCGACGATATCGGTGCGTATTTGTTCGTAGATTTGAAGGTATGCGGGATGTTTTGATTTATCAATTGTATACTTCATCTGGTTATATAAAATTCTCCGATTCTGATTATTTTATGTTCTCAGATGTATTATATAATATATGAGAACATATTTCAAGGAGATAATGTAATGAAAACGAAAATCACTAAAAAGAAATCGCTTGTCTGGCTTTGCACGACGGCGATGCTCATGGGCTTGAACGTAGCTTTCAGTTCATTCGGAATTCCCGTTCCCGGCGGACATCTTTATCTTAACGATATCGTTATCTGTGTGGCTTCTATTATACTTGACCCTCTCGGCGCGTTTCTTGTCGGAGGAGTCGGCGCATTTCTCGGCGACTTTTTCTTTTATCCTACGCCGATGTTTGTTTCTCTCGCAACCCACGGCTTGCAGGCAATTGTTATCTCGGTATTTTCACGCTATGTGCTTAAAAAACATCCCGCTGTCGCTTCCGGTATCGGTGTTTCAATCGGCGCGGTTATCATGGTAGTCGGTTATTCTCTCGGCAGAGCGTTCATTTACAGCACTCCGGAGTATGCTGTAATGAAACTGCCGTATCAGATTCTTCAGGCGGTTGTCGGCGCGGTTCTCGGTATGCTTCTGTGCTGGAAATTCGGAATCCGCAAGCTATACAAAAAAGGTTTAGGTCAATAAAACAATCGGATTGAAAAGAGCCGGGACTGTGATGCGTTCCGGCTCTTTTGCTTATTACAAAGAATTTTTATCCGATTTTTATTTTGAATTATCGAAAAAGTACGGTATTGATTTGACTTTCAAGATATTCCTGTCTGCCGGAAGAAGGTTGGGGACAGGATTTTTTCTCTTCGGCTATTTTTGAAAGCTCGTCAAGCGTTGCTTTTCCGTTTCTTATTTTTTCTCCGAGAGTAGATGAAAAGCTGTTGATGGCTTCGGTCTGGTCGATGCTCTTGATATGGAGATTGACGATAATCCCCGTTTCAAGGTCGGGAATGTCTGCAAGCATACGGTCGTTCAGCTCCGGCGCAAGGATTTCAAGGAAGCTGACCGCGCCGATTTTGCGTCCCATGCGGAAATATCTGCCCTCGCCGAAACGGAACGAGGACGGGGCGATAAAGTCCTTTGTGGTAAGCCCCGACGGGGTGAGCCAATCCCAAGAGAAACGGAACGGTCTCCCTCCGGGTGGAATACGCTGTGCAGGGCTTCCGGCCGTTCATAGCCCGTCATGGGGCGGGCGGCTGCTCCCAGCACCTTAAAATTATTCAGTATGTCGGTTTCAATACGGGCAAGCCGCGCCTTTGCCGCGTTCAGATTGTCGGCTTCAACGGAAAAGGTGATGTATTTTGATTTCACAAAGCCGTTGTTGCCCTTTGCAAGCTGATGTTTCAGCATATCCGCGTATTCGGTGCGGATGGAATTGAAAGCGTCGTTTTGCGCGGGGATCGCAACGACCTTCTTCGCGCCGCCGCTGCGCGTTCCCCGGTTGATAAAGGAAAGCTGCACACTAACGGTCGCGTCAAAATAGTTGAGAAAGTCGCACCAGTTTTCAAAAATGGCGTTCTTATCGTCTGCCTGCGCAAGCTGGTAGTTGATGTCGTCGTAGGCGATGCTCTTGGAGTATTTCTTTTCCGTAACCTTGCAGATACCGTCCGGGTACATGGCAAGATACGGTATGGTCTGCTGCGCGGTGTGCGCCTTTCCGTCGCCCTTTGCCGCTCGGATCAGGGCGGCGATTTCCTTTTTCTCGGCGCGGGTGAGCTTACGCCTGTTTCCTGCGTGTTTTGCGTTTGCCGTTGACAATAGCCGATACCTCCTTTTCAAGTTGTCTTTGCCGTTCGAGGACGGCATAGAAGTTTTCCGTCTGATAGGGTCTTTCTTTCGGACGGATAAATTTTGTCTGTATGATGTTCTTAATCAGCGTTTCAAGGGGCTGCCCGTGCTTTTCGTACATGGCAAACAGAAAGCAGGGCAGCATAACGAGGATCATCACGAACGCCGCAAGGCTTGTGCCAGTGCTGCCTTTGAGCAAAAAGAAAAGCGGCAATCCTACAAGGAGCGCCGCCGCAAAGAATATGAGCTGCCTTTTGGTAAGGTTAAAGGCAACCTTTGTCTTTATGCGTGATAGGTCTTTGGGAACGGGTACATACGCCATAGAAAAATCTCCTTTCGT
>UQQT01000076.1 GCA_900543395.1 uncultured Oscillospiraceae bacterium
GGAAGAAAAAGAAATTCAGGCACCTTCTCAACAGTCTCACAGCGTGCCGAAAACTGCTTTTTCGACACGCCGTGTGGGCTGTAAAACAGCCCCCTGTTTTTATGTGTTTACGAAGATACCTCGTATCGGCTCCGCGCTGCGGACGGCGGTTTTTTTCTCACGTTTTATTCAGAATATACTCTGGGCCGACAGTTTTTCTCCGTCGCGTACTCCCGTTATGAAGCCTCTCGCCTCGTCGAGAACGTCCTTATAATCCTCGCTTTCGGTTTTCGCGGCGTATACTACGGAGTTCAACTGCATTTCGATTTCGTCAACATCCTCATGTTTTAACAAAATTGCGAGGAGCTTTTTATCCTTTTCCCATTTTTTAAAAAGCTCCTGAGCGTTCTTCACGTCGAATTCGTCAGAGTTTTCCATTATTTCGATTTTTTCTATCGACCCTGTGAGCGTTCTGTCGGTGTAAACAGCAGAGCCGACAGCTGTTATAAGGCATATAAACGGCAGAATTATTGCCGTTACGAGTCGTTTCATTTTTTTACCGCTCCTTTTTGATAATATTGACCTTCCCCGACTTCGTTTCTGTCATAAGCAGGATGTTTTCGGGCGAGGTTTTTTTCTTTTCTATCGTTTTTTTAAGCTTTTCTTCGGTCATATCGCACAGCGAAAACTCCGTTTTTATTATTCTGCCGTCGGAAACCACAACGCACGGCATGCCCTCGTCCTCGGCGGGTATGTTTAAATCCTTCCTCGTGACGTTTTCCTCTGCGGGCTTTTTCATTACGCTTAAAACGCCGTTTGTCTCGGCTATCGCGTACTGTACCGTCGATATGTCGAAAATGTCCTTTTGCCGTAACGCTTCGAGAATGTCGTCGACGGTGTACCTTAAATCCTTTATCAGCTTTTGGTCTATAACTCCGTCCCTTATTATGACAACGGGGTTTCCCTGAAGAAGATTTCTCGCCTTAATGCTTTTCATGCCGATTACCGACATGATTATTTCGAATGAAGCGAGCAGAAGCACCGCCATTACCGAATTCATAAGAGGAGTGTCGTTGTCCTGCATGGGAATTGCGGCGATTTCCGAGAGCATTATCGTTATAACGAGCTCGCCCGGCTGAAGCTGAGCTATCTGCCGTTTGCCCATAAGACGTATTACGACGGTCAGAAAAAAGTACAGAATAACCGTCCTTACAAATGACGTAAGCATACTATCAAATCCTTTCGTACATAATGTTTCCGCATATTCAAAAAAAATACGGTCATAATCATATTGAATTTATAAAAACCGGGGCTGATTATTTTGGATTTTTCAGAATTTGAATCCGGGCAGAGCGCGCCCGGCGGAGTGTATTTTGACATATTAAAAAATAAAATGTATTTAAGAGAGCGTTTCGGTGCGTCGTTCGACCTTATCATTGACGAACACAAAACGGATAAAAATACTGTTATTTTCGTCTCTCTCGACGGAATGTATAATAATTTGCTTGCCGTCACAGGCGTTGTTTCTCCCGTATGTGAGTGTATGAAAAATGCGGAAAACCCTGACGAACTTCTTAAAATGATAACCGATCTTTCCCCCGACGAATGTGACTGCAAGAGCGAATTCGAGCTTGATAAAATCGTTCTGTCCGTCATAGAGGGATGTATGGCTGTTTTTATAGACGGACTCGGCACCGCGCTGATTTTCAGCGTTCAGGGCTATTCCAAGCGCGGTATAGACGAACCGCAGAGCGAGGTTCAGGAGTTCGGCTCTCGCGAGGGCTTCGTCGAGATGTTCAAGGATAACGTCACGCTGATACGCCGACGGCTTAAAACGCCCGACCTCGTTTTTGAAACGACGGATATAGGCTCCGCAGGCAAAACGAAGGTATGTATATGCTACGACTCAAAGCGCGTTTCTCTCGACGTTTTAGACAGCGTAAAGGCAAGATTAAACAAGGTTGAAATAGATGTTCTGCTGGGCGCGAGCGAATTAAAACCGTTCCTCGATACCGACGCGCCTTCGTTTTTTTCGGGCGTCGGAATGACGGAACGCCCCGACGTTTTAGCGTCAAAATTAGTTGAGGGCAGAGTCGGAATTCTTGTCGACGGCAGTCCGTTCGCACTCGTCGTCCCTCATTTGTTTATAGAGAATTTTCACTCGCTCGACGATTATTTCAACCGTCCGTACTACGCTTCGCTCATAAGAGTTTTAAAGCTTATCTGCTTCTTTGTCGCGTCAGTTCTGCCCGGAATGTTCGTCGCCGTCGGCACGTTTCATCAGGAGCTTTTTCCCGCCGACGTGCTCTACGACATAGTTGCCTCGTCGAACAAAACCCCGTTTCCGCCTCTCGTCGAAGCGCTGGTTATTCATTTTATTTACGAAATAGTCAGGGAGGCGGGACTGCGAGTGCCGAAAATGGTCGGTCACGCCGTCAGTATAGTCGGCGCGCTCGTTATCGGCGACGCCGCCGTTGCAGCGGGTCTTATTGCCGCTCCGATGCTTATAATCGTAGCCATAACCGCCGTCTCATCCGCCGCGATACCGTCGATATACCAGCCCGTAGCCGTTTTGAGATTTATATTCATAACAGTCGGAGGGCTGCTCGGAATGTACGGAATATTCATAGTGTTCGGGCTGATATCCGCAAGTCTCTGTTCGGTAAATCCGTACGGCGTGCCGTATATGTCGCCGGCATCTCCGTTTGACAGGAGGGCGCAGAGGGACAATATAATTTTTGCGGGAATCAAAAAGGTATCGGGACGCAGAATTAAAATTCAGAATCTGAAAGGAAGCGATATAAGCGAATGAGCGTGCCGAACAGAAAAATTACGCCCATACAGCTGTTTTCCGTGCTGTTTTTAAGCAGGCTTTTCGCCTCGATGACGTATATAGCGGGGCTTGACCGCGACTTGCAGCCGGGGGAAACGGTCGTAGCAATGCTTTACTCTTCGGCTTTCATTGTAATCTCGGGAGTCGGCGAAGCGGTGTTTTTAAAAAATGACAGCGGAGTCGGAATTTTGATGAGGACAAAGAGTGTGTCAAATAAATTTTTCGTCTTTACGGACGTGTTTTATCTTGTATTTTTCCTTGCGTACTGCGCGCTTGCGGCGGCGAGATTCAACCTGTTTGTAAATTCGATTATATTTCCCGATTCGGATATGAGCTGGTTTGTTCTGCCCGTTATTGCGGGGTGCGCGTGTGTCGCATATAAGGGACTCGAATCCGTTTTGAGAAGCTCCGCTTTGTTTACTTTCATAGTCGTTTTGTCGCTCGTTTTCGTATTTTCAACGGCGGCGTCAAAGTTTGACATACTCAATTTCAGAGGGGTACGCCCAGGCAAGGGCACCGAGATGTTAGAGTCGGGATTTATGTCCGCGGTCAGGACGGCGGAGATTGCGAGCATACCGATTCTGACCCCGTTTCTGAATTCGAGTCCCGTTAAGCCGATGTTTAAATGGACGGGCGTTACCGCAGCATCGCTTATTCTCATTTCATCATTGGTATCGGGCGTTCTCGGTCAGTTCGGCTATGAGCAGATATTTCCGATGTACTCGCTGACAGTGCTTGCGGAATTCGGAGTTCTCGAACGGCTCGACGCAATAATAACCGCCGTGTGGGTGCTCTGCTTTATAGCGAAAATGTCGTATTTTCTGTTCGTAAATTCGTATCTTTTAAACGAACTTACAAAGATTAAAAGAAAGTATTCTCCGTTTGTGTGCGCAGTTCCGGTCGGAATAGGCGCAATGCTGATGTCAAAGAACATTGATATCCTTGCAGACGTTATAAAATCGGGATTTTTAACGGTGCTTTTTATCGGCGGAGGAATCGTTATACCGATTACTGTTGTAATAATCGAAAAAATACAAAAAAATAAAAACAAGGCGGAGACTGTACAATGAAAAAAATATTTGCCGTGACGGCTGTTCTTGTTCTGATATCGGCTTGCTTCTCGTCGTGTTCGTC
>UQQT01000077.1 GCA_900543395.1 uncultured Oscillospiraceae bacterium
AAAGGCGTGAGACGGTGCGTTTTGGGCTTATGGGGTTCGGCTCTCTTTTGCTATATCAGAAGCCTCTGCCTCCGCCGGAGAAGCCGTCTGACGAGCTTCCTCCCGAAAATCCGGACGAATGCCCGCCGCCGTCCGAATGACTTTCGGGGGGCGGGTCTTTGGGAATATGTCTCGTCGTGACGACCCTGTTTATAACGTTGTCCGTCGAGGCGGTAAGATTTATGCTCGTCACTGCGTTCGCGTCAATGCCGTTGACGACTCCGAACTTCTTATATCCGCGCCTGACTATAACGACAGCTATGACCGCAATGACAATTCCGCCGATTACGCCGAACAGAATAATTCTGCCGATATTCGCCTTAAACGTAACATTATTATATGACGAATCATTAGAACTTCCATCGTAATAATCTCCCCCGCCGTAGTCGTCCGTCGACGGTTCAATACTCATATAATCGTCGACGCTGTTGAGAAAATACATTATGCATCCCTTTATATCGTCGTCGACAATATAGTTCTGAAGTTCTAATGTAATATCGTCGATATCGTACTCGTCGATATGCTCCGAGCAAGTACCCGAGGCAAGTATGTAAACGTATCGGTTCCCCGATCCGCCTATGTTATCTATCGCAAGAATAACGCCGTTCTCCACTCCGTCATATATGCCGTTATAGTATTCATACGCGAAATCCTTGCCCGCCTCGTCGTCCGTACCGTCATAAAAATCGTCCGTAACGACATGTACATTTATATTGTATTTAGCCGATATCTCCTGCATAACGCCGAGACATTCTTCATTTTCTGACGGAAAAAGAAATCCCGACCTGTCGTCTATCACCGTATCGAGAGCCGATACGCCGTTTATCATAGAACAGCTTAGAATTATTACCGCGAAAATAACCGCAAAAACATGAGTCCGTTTTTTCATCAGAACAGCCCTCCGAATAAGAATGCGGTCAGAAGCGATACGATAACCCCTCCGCCGGCGAAGCATCCCGCGGCAAGATAAGCAAGCTTTTGCTTTGAAACCGGTAATTCTCCGCAGATTTTGCCCGTCTCGCCGTTCATCGCGTACGTATAAATTTTACCCTCATGCTTATATGTGCTGACCCATATAGGAAGCAGAACGTAATTCCAGTCCTCTTTTTTTATATTAACGTCGAATGATTCCGTTACGGATATCGCATGAGGTATCGTAGAAGCCATTTGCGACTTTGCAAGCCCTCTGATCTTACCCTCGACCTCAGGCTTCATCTCCTCTGCGGTTATGTCGTTTTTCTCCGCGAAGAATCCCGAAAGGTACGATTTTGAAAACGGAACAATCGAGTCTCTGTTATATGGGCAGACGTTGGACATCAGCCGTTTATCCTCACCTTTTAATGCGAACTGCGATATTCCCAGCGACTTTATCTCACCCTGCCTGAAATGGCGGTACGTAATCGTCTCCGTATACTCCGTCTCGCCGTCGGTCCAGACGTTAACCTCTTTCGACTGCGCGGTCATGGTCGAGTCGCTCAGAGAATCCACAAGCCTGTACGGCATGTATATGCCCTTTAACGAGCTGTTCTTTTTATCCTCGCCGAAGCCCTTAGGCAGAAACTTTTTCTTTTTCTTCATTTCGTCGAATTTCTGCTGTGCAAATTCCTTTGATATTCTAAAAGGAATTATACCGTCGGGCTTAAACTCTCCCGTCAATCTGCTGTTCATAACGACGGGACTGTCGCAGAAATAGCATATCCCCGCGGCGTCCGTTGCGTCGGTAACTACCTGCGCTCCGCAGTTGGGACAAACATACTCGCTGAATTCGGAATAGTCGGAGTCGTTTTTGTTTTCATCGTTCTCAATCTGTTCGGTATTATATACGTTTTTGCAGTATTCACAGACAAATTTACCCGATTGAGGGTCGAAGGAAATTGAGCGTCCGCATGACGGACATTTATATGACGATGCCTGCATTATTCATCACCCGTTTTTATTATACAGAAAATAATCGACAAAATCTATAATTTCTTAAATTTTTTTTATTATCCGATAATTTTTTTGCCCGAATGTATTTAATACCTATCATTTTATTACATTTTTATACATTAATAATCAACGAATTTCCAAATTTTGTTTATAAAAATCGAGTTTTTATTCTGTTATTACAAAAAAATGCATAAAAACCGACATCTCGAACCACTTTTTTACAAATAAAAATAATTATTGACAACCTGCTTGATTTATGTTAGAATACAAGTGCGTTAATATAATGTTTGGAGGCGTTTTTATGAAATCAACCGGTATTGTCAGAACGATCGACGCAGTTGGTCGTTTCGTTATCCCTATGGAGCTTCGCCGCACCATGAATCTTATGGATTCATCCGACGCGCTTGAAGTTTTTGTAGACGATGACAAAATCATTCTTCGCAAGTACTCTCCGTCCTGCATTTTCTGTAAGGGTCTTGACAACATTGTCGAGTACAACGGACAGAAGATATGCAAGGAGTGTATTGAGAAGCTCTACGATAAAGCAGAGAAACTCGACGAATGAGATACCGAGCCGCGGTTTAACGCCCGCGGCTTTTTTTAGCAAAAGAGAGTCGAACTCATAAGGTTTATATCCACCCTCTTTC
>UQQT01000078.1 GCA_900543395.1 uncultured Oscillospiraceae bacterium
TAACAAAACATAACGTGTCTTTAAGGCGTGGTTCAGGTGCTTTATCGACAGTCTGGAACGTCCGGGGGTAAAATCCCGGACGTTTTTTTGATTTATAATTCTTTGCCGTCGTATATTATTTTAATATCCGAAGTGTCGCCGCCGAGATTATATGAAGAAAGTTTTCCGTCTTTCCATTCTATGTCGACTTTGATATTTCCCTTTGCCGTGAGTCCTTTAATGCTTCCGTCCTTCCATGCAGAGGGGAGTGCGGGGAGCAGAACGATTTTTCCGTCGTAGGACTGCATGAGCATTTCGGCAATACCGCTTGTTGCGCCGAAGTTGCCGTCGATCTGGAACGGCGGGTGCGCGTCGAACATGTTGGGGTATGTTCCTCCGCCCTTGAGGTGTTTTATGACGTACGAATTATCGACGGGGCGAAGCTGTAAATCTATAAGCTTGAGCGCGTGGCCGCCGTCGCGAAGCCTTGCCCAAAAGTTTATTTTCCATCCGAGACTCCAGCCGGTTCCGTTATCGCCTCTGTATTCGAGTGTTTTTTTGCATGCGTCGATAAGTTCTTTGTCATTGTCTATATCGATAAGTCTTGACGGATGAAGCGCATAGAGGTGCGAAACGTGGCGGTGCTTCGGCTCTGTCCATTCGTGTTCGGAATACCATTCGAGCAGATCGCCCTTTGAACCGATTTTGAATTCAAGCATGCACGGCAGTTTGTCTTTTATTTCCTTTACGGTTTCGTTTTCCTCATCGCCGAGTATTTCGGACGCTTTTAATACAGAGTTGAATAAATCCTTTATTATGGACATCGACATAGTAGACGTTTTTGATACGGAGCAGGTCTTGCCCTCGTATTTAAACGAGTTTTCGGGCGAGGTCGACGGGGCTATGATCAATTTTCCGTTTGAGTCCTCGACGAGCATGTCAAGATAGAATTGAGACGCTTTTATCATCATCGGGTACGCCGTGTTTTTAAGATATTCCTTATCGAGAGTGTATTCGTAATGCTCGTAGAGATGACGGCACAGCCAGCCCGACGACATGCACCAGAACGACCACTGGGAGTTACCGGGAACGGGAGTCGTAAGTCTCCATAAATCGACGTTATGATGCGAAGTAAATCCCCTCGCATGATAGCACTGCTTTGCCGTATTTTCGCCCGATATGCTTAAATCCTTTACGAATTCGATAAGAGGGCGGTGCATTTCGGGCATAGAACACATGAGCGTAGGCCAGTAGTTCATCTCCGTATTTATGTTGACGGTATAATTTGAATTCCACGGCGGTTCTATGCGGTTATTCCATATGCCCTGAAGGTTCATTGCCTGCGTGCCTTCGCGGGAGCCTGCTATTGTCAGGTATCTGCCGTAATTGAATAAAAGAGCGTACAGCGCGGGGTCCTTTTTCTTCTTTAAGAAATCGGCAAGTCTCTTATCTGTCGGAACGTCCGCCTTGTCTGCGGAGCCGAGGTCGATTGAGACTCTGTTATAGAATGACGAATGATCCTTTATGTGTTCGTTTTTTAATGTTTCGTAGTCCTCTTTATATGCTTTTTCGAGAGTTTCGAGACACGCGTTTTTGTATTCTTTTCCGTTGACGAACGGCAGATGATCGAAGCCGTTAAAGCTTGTTTCGGCGCAGAATATAATCGTCGCTTCTTTCGCCGAATCGACAGACAGAGTTCCCCTGTGACACATGAGGGCTCCGTCCGTTTTAACTTTCAGCGCGCCTCTGAAGGCGATTCCCTTTTTCTTTGGGTCATCGGGATATTCCTCGAATTTTTCGTCCGTAAAATTTTTATTGGTTTTTGAGTCTGACGGGCATATTCCGTCGAGAATCAGAGCTTCACCGACAGTGGAAACGGTATTTTTCAATTCGCATTTAAGCTTTACGGAAAACGAGAGCGATTCTTCTTTGTCCGTTTTTATATGAATAACTACGGCGTTGTGCGGGTGTGAGACAAAATATTCACGCTCGAATTTAACGCCGTTTTTCTCATATGACGTACCGCATATTCCGGTCGAAAGGTCAAGCGAACGGGAATAATCTTTCGCTTTGCCCGAGCCGAAATCAATCGCGATATCGCCCAAAGGAATATATGCCTGCGACCAACGTCCGTTGAACTCGCTTTCGAGCAGACTCTGCGCTTCGTTGAGTCTGTCCGCAAGGGCGAGCTGTCTTGCCTTGTCGAAAATTTCGTACGAACACATATCGTCGCACCGTCTCGGATATCCCGTCCACAGCTCGTCATGGTTTAACGCTACCGTCTCCTTGCCCGGAGACGAAAAAACCATCGTGCCGAGGTGACCGTTGCCTAAGGGCAGAGCCTGCGTCCATGTCCGTGCGGGTTTTGTATAAAATAATATTTCACTGTCTTTCGGCATGAAATAACCCCCATAAATATATATAGCAAAAGAGAGTCGAACCCCATAAGCCCAAAACGCACCGTCTCACGCCTCT